>JBDRFQ010000045.1:0-4035 GCA_043818685.1 Candidatus Eiseniibacteriota bacterium | reverse complement strand
CGCGAGATCCTCGTCGTCGATCGGCCCGCCCCCGTACTCGATCCCGCTCCCGACCAGCTGGTGGGGCGTCCCGAGAAGGGGATCCCTCTGCACCGCCCACGCGCCGCCGACCCGCCTCACGAAGAGATCGAGGTCCGCGTCGAGGCCCTCTTCCCCGCGCACGAACCGGCCGAAGGAGCGCGGCCCGGTCTCGGGCGGACGGATCTCCAGGTCGGCGGTTCCCTCCCCCGGGACGAAGGCGAAGGCCGGAAAGACCCAAACGGCGAAAAGAGCGACAAAGAGCGTGCGGCGCGAGAAGCGGGACATAGCGACTCCTTCCCTGATGTGCGTCCTGGGAGACTTCTTGGGGACGGGCCGGCGGGGGATGCGGACGTCCCCCCGCGGGGGGATCGGGAGAGTCCCGCGGGTTCGCCATAATTATAGCAAACCGGCGGCAGCCGGGCAATCCTCAAGCGAGTCGGGCAGCATTGCGGCGAGACGAAGGGCCTGGTAGATTGGACACCGTTGCCGAGTTGCTTCGCTTGCCGAGACGCCGCGTTTCTCGTCGCCGACCGATCGGGGCGAGGAGGTGCTTCATACCCGATGCCTCCTTCGTCCGAAAACCCGGGACTCGCGCGGAGACCCCTCTCGAGCCTGCGCGCCGCCGGCGAGGCGCCCGGCCCGAACCCGCGCGCGATCCCCTCCGCGGCCGGGTTCCTTCCCCGCCGAGCAGCAAGGAGGTGTTCATGAACCGGCACCGTTGCCTGGTCCGTCTCTCCCTCATCGTCCTCTTCGCCTCTCCGCTGGCAAAACCCGCGAGCTTCGCGAGCGAGGTGTACATCGAGGAGTTCACCGACTGGCGGTACAACGACACGCTGAGCACGACGGCGCTGTGGGACACGACCGCCGGCGAGCTGAAGCTCCCCCCGTTCAAGCCGCTGATCGTCGGAAGCGTTTCAACCGCGGGCGCGCCGTTCGACATCGCTCTCGCCGGCCGCTATGCCTTCGTCGCCGCCCAGTCCGGAGGCCTGATCGTGGCGGACGTCTCCGATCCGGCAGGCCCGGCGGTTGTGGGCGGCCTGGCCATGTCCAACGCGCTCGGTGTCGCCGTCGACGGGGACTACGCGTTCGTCGGTGGCGCATCCGGCGGCCTACTCGTCGTCGACATCAGCGATCCGATCCACCCCGCGATCGCCGCGACATACGACACGCCGGGCAGCTCGCGCAGCGTCGAGCTGGCGGGCGACCTGGCGTTCGTGGCGGACGGAGCCGCGGGCGGCCTCCAGATCATCGATGTCGGCGATCCGGCGAACCCCGTGCTCGTGGGAAGCTGCGACACGCCGGGGGAGGCGCTCGACGTCGCCGTCTCAGGCGATTTCGCCTACGTGGCGGACCGGAGCGCCGGCGGCCTGCAGGTCGTCGACATCAGCGACCCCGCAAACCCCTTCCTCGCCGGAAGCTGGGACAGCCCGGGCGACGCATGGGGGATCAGCCTCCGCGGTGACCACGCGTTCCTGGCCGACGCGGCCTCCGGGTTCGAGGTGATCGACATCACCGATCCGGCTCATCCGACCCTCCTGGGAAGCTACGACACGGACGGCAGCACGCGGGCGGTCGTCGCCGACGGCGACTTCGCCTACGCGGCGGACTATTACACCATTCAAGTTTTCGACATCACGGACCCCGCGAGCCCGTCGCGGCTCCACACAGTCGACCCGCCGGGGACGATCAGCGCGATCGCCCTCGCCGGGGATCACGCCTTCGCGGCGAGCGGCTCGGTCGGGGGGATCCAGGGGATCCGCATCGGCGGTCTCGCCGGGCCGCTGCCTGCGGGACGGTACGGCTCGCAGTCCAACTGCCTCGATCTCGCCCTGCACGGGGACCACCTTTTCGCCGCGGACCACGACTCGGGCTTCCAGGCGTTTTCGATCGCCGACCCCGCGAATCCCGCCCGGGTCGGCGCCTACGGAATTCAATGGGCCTCGGCCGTCGCCGTCTCGGGAGACCACGCCTTCGTTTCGGGGAACGGCTTCTTCGTGCTGGACATCGCGGATCCGGCCGACCCCGCCCTCGTCTACAGCGGCTCGATCACGACCCAGTCCGCGGAGCTGGTCCCCGCGGGCGACTACCTCTACTCAGCGGGCCAGGCCCACTTCCAGGTCGTGGACATCACGGACCCGGAGAACCCGATCCTGGCCGACACCTACTACATCGACGACGCCGGATCCGGCCTCGCGGTCGCGGGCGACCACGCGTTCCTCGCCGCCGGCCCGCTCTTCGTCTTCGACGTGACGGACCCGGAGAACGTGGCGCTCGTGCATTCCTATTCCCTCAACGACTACATCGCCGATGCGGCCGTCTCCGGGGACTACGCCTTCCTCGCCTCGGGCGGAAAGGGCCTGGTCGTTCTGGACATCAGCGACCCCGCGAACCCGGATTCCGTCGCCGCGTTTCCGACGCCGGGCGACGTCTTTCGGATCGAGATCTCGGGTCCCTACGCCTTCGTCGGCGACCACGCGGGCCATCTCCTCGTTCTCGACATCGGTAATCCGCGGGACCCGCGCCTCGTCCGCGGCTTCGACGGCCTTCACAAGCCGTTCGACATCGACATCTCGGGAGACTACGCGTACGCGGCCGACAGGGACTCCTGCATCCGGGTTCTCCAGGTGTACGAACGCAGCCTCGACGCTGCGGCGGACCGCGGGCACTCGACGGTGATCGGCGAATCCTGCGCACCGATCGACAGCGTCTGGCTGATCACCGACCAGGCCGATTCGATTCGCTGGGAGATCAGCGCGGACGAAGGAGCTCATTGGCAGCAGATCCCTCCGGACACGGCCTGGCACCTGCTCTCGCATCCGGGATACCGGTTGGTCTGGCGCTCCACCCACAGCCGTGCGAGCCACGGAATGAACCCGGCGTGCGGGCACCTGCGGATCGGCTGGAACGGGCAGGCGGCGACCGGCGCCGGCGGGGCTCCTTCGCCACTTCCCTTCGTCCTCCACGCGTGCTCCCCCAATCCGTTCAATCCCGCGACGACCGTCCGGTTCGCGCTTCCCGAGGCGGCGGACGTCCTCCTCTCGGTGCACGACACGAGCGGACGCTGCGTCGCGGTCCTCGTCGACGGCCGCCTGGACGCGGGAGAGCATGCGGCGACGTGGAGCGGGGCGAACGACCGCGGCGGCGAGGCCGCCTCGGGGATCTACTTCGCGCGCCTCGTCGCGGGCGATCACCGTACGGCGAGGAAGATGGTGCTCTTGAAATAGGGCCACACGGCCTCGGAGTTCGCTCGGCAGGGGCGGAGTGGTCGGGTAGCTTCCGGCCGTTCTCCACCCCTCGTGGGGGGCGAAGGAGCCGATGGCTCGTACCCTCCTTCATGCCTCGATGAAGGAGCGCTTGATCAGGTTCGTGGTTCGGAGACGCTTCCAGAGGCCTTTTGGCCGGCTGGAGAAGACGAGGAGGCGATCGAGCACTCGTTCGATCGAACGGACGGCTCGCGGGTAGATGCCGATCTAGCCTGGATTATGCACGCGTTTTCGTCGCGAGGGTGAGGAGCGCGAGCCGAGAGGCCGACCTGCCCCTCCGCGCTTTGCGCTCCGGGGCTCCCTCGCGCGACGCCGTCGGGCCTCTCTCCTGGCCTTCGGCTCGGTCGGACCTTCCGCTCCCGGAAACGTAGTCTCGGCACTACATTGAGGAAGCGGCGACGGAAGGGAGGCCTCGGAGGCCGCGATCCGCAGCCGCAGTAGGAAACGCGTGCATAATCCAGGTTAGCGCTCCTTCCGGCGGCGGAAGGCGAGGAGGGCCTTCGTTCGATCGGGAACCGGGCAGATCCTCCGGGCGCCCGCCGGGACCTTCTTCTTGTCGTTCTTGCCGACCCTGTCGGCGACGTTCCGGAGCTTGCGGGCCCGGCCGATCTGGTGCTCGACCCGGCGGCGGACCTCCTGGAGGGCGGCCTCGAGAACAAGCGTCCGGTTCAAGAGATCCTCCACTTCGCCTCCGTCCGCCTCTCCAGCTCCTCGCGAAATGCGGTGTAGACATCCCGAAGGCCCTGACGCA
>JBDRFQ010000044.1:0-2643 GCA_043818685.1 Candidatus Eiseniibacteriota bacterium | reverse complement strand
TCGTCGAGGCTCATCCTTCTCAGGAAATAGCCCACCGTCGTCACGCGCGGATCCCTCCGGATCTTGAACAGGGGCTCCTCCGCCTCGTTCAGATCACGCAGCGCCGCTTTGTGCCGCTCCGCATCCCGAATCATCGACCGGAACTTGTAGAATCTGAAGGGCTTTCCGCCTTTCCCGATGCGGGTCTGCCTGAAAAAGACCGGCCCCCTGGAGTCGATCTTGACGAGGAGGGCGATGACCAGGAAAAGCGGGGCAAAGAGGGCGAGGCAAATCGTGGCGACGGCGAGATCCATGCCCCGCTTCACGGCCGGGTAGAGCCACCACTCGTCCCTCTCCCGCGTCATCGGGGAAGCCTCCTCGCGCGCCGGAATCCGGAGACGTTGCTCCGCCTTGGCGCCCTTCCCGGTCTCCCGGGGGTCTCCGCGCTCCTCATTCGTGATCGCTGGTGACTGAATAGAGTCAGCCGTTCCCGCCAAAGAGCCCTCTCATCCCGGCACGGGCTCGAGGGATGCGGGGAGCACACCCTCGCTCCCCCGCGCTCCGGCCCCGTGCATCCTCGCCTGATGTTCGACCTCTGCCTCCGCACGCCGCGGAGAGGTTGCCGCTCAGGTCCGTGCTCTTTAGCAAGATTCTCTAGGCTGCCTCCTTGGTGAGAGGGTGCCGAAGGCGATGGCCCGCGTGCCGCGGCGGGCGGGGAGCCTCGTAACCGGATGCGCGGCTTGGCGCTATCCGGTACCATCGCCGACTCAAGGATACCAAATGCGGCGCCGAGAGTCAACAAAGAGAAGAGCGGAAGAGAAGCGCAAGGCATGGGTTGCGCCGGGCCGGCCTCCCCGGAATCACCTGGACAGCTCGCGCGCCGACCCCTTAGAATCGGCGGCCGGAAGGAAGCATGCGATGACCGGTTCCGGTGTTCGGCTGACGGCGGTCAAGAGCCACGCGGTGATCCGCGGGGAGCGGGCCGACGAGAAGGGGCTGATCCGAGGGGTCGTGGTGCGCCCCCTCCGCATCCTGCCGGACGATCGGGGGCATTTCGCGGAGATTCTCCGGGCGAGCGAACCGATCGCGGCGGGCTTCGAGTTCCGGCAGGCCTCGCTCACCCGAACGCGGGCGGGGGTGATCAAGGCGTTCCACTACCACGAGCTTCAGGACGACATCTTCTGTCCGGTCGCCGGCACCGCCCGGATCGTGCTCGTCGACTTCCGGGAGGGGTCGAAGACGCGCGGGGTCGCCAACTCGGTGTTCGCCGGGGCGCTCTATCCGAAGGCGGTCCGCATTCCCGCGGGAGTGGCCCACGGCTATGAGGTTCTCCCCGGGGATGATCTTCTCCTCGTCTACTTCACGAACCGCGAGTACGACCCGGACGACGAGCACCGCTTGGCGCACGACGACCCGCGGATCGGGTTCGCCGAGTGGGGCGTCCGGAACCGGTAGCCCGGCGGCTGCCCGCGCCTCCCGTTCCCCCCGGCGCGCGTGGACAGGGCGCCCTCCCTCCTGCTAGACTCGTCCGGGTTCGTTCGAATCGTCGGAAGCGCACGGAGGTTTCTCCCATGAAAGGGATCGTCCTCGCGGGAGGCCTCGGCACGAGGCTCCATCCCCTCACGAAGATCACGAACAAGCACCTCCTCCCCGTGTACGACAAGCCGATGATCTACTACCCGATCCGGACTCTGGTCCACGCGGGGATCACGGACATCCTCATCGTGACCGGGGGGAACCACTCCGGGGACTTCCTCACGCTCCTCGGGAACGGGAAGGAGTTTGGACTTCAACATTTGAACTATACGTACCAGGAGGGGGAGGGGGGGATCGCCGAGGCGCTCGGTCTCGCCGAGTACTTCGCCGCCGGGGAGAAGACCTGCGTGATCCTCGGCGACAACATCATCGAGAGGTCGATTGCGCGCGCGGTGGACGCGTTCCGGAAGCAGCCGAAGGGGGCGAGGATCCTCCTCAAAGAGGTCCCCGACCCGGAGCGGTTCGGCGTTCCGGTGATCGAGGGGGAGCGGATCGCGCGGATCGTCGAGAAGCCGAAGGAGCCGCCCTCGAGGTACGCGGTCACGGGGATCTACATGTACGACGCCCGGGTCTTCGAGATCATCGGCGGGCTCGAGCCGAGCGCGCGCGGGGAGCTCGAGATCACCGACGTGAACAACGCGTACGTCGAGACGGGCGACCTCGCCTGGGACGTGCTCGAGGGGTGGTGGACCGACGCGGGGACCTTCCCCTCCCTCCTGCGGGCGAGCGAGCTCGTCAGGGAGACCGGGGCGAACAAGCGTGAATGAGGGGAAGAAGCTCGTGAAGATCCTCGTCACAGGGGGCCTCGGCTTCATCGGGTCGAACTTCGTCCGCTACATGCTCCGGGAGCGCCCGGAGGTCTCGGTCGTCAACCTCGACAAGGTGACCGACGTGGCGAACCCGGCGAACCTCAGGGATCTCGAGGGTGACCCGCGCTACCGGTTCGTGCGCGCCGACGTGGCGGACGCGGACGCGGTGGGCGCCGCCCTCGAGGGGGTCGAGGCGGTCGTACACTTCGCCGCCGAGTCGCACGTCGACCGGAGCATCGAGGACCCGGGCTCCTTCTACCGGACGAACGTCGAGGGGACCCTTGTTCTCGTCGAGCAGGCGACGCGGCGCGGGGTGGGG
>JBDRFQ010000043.1:0-14494 GCA_043818685.1 Candidatus Eiseniibacteriota bacterium | reverse complement strand
GCTGCTACTGGCCGACGGTCCTCGGCGGTCTTCTTCTCCTTCTCGTCCTCCTCGCGGTGTTCGCGCGCCCGAGCTCCGCAGAGAGCCGATCCCGTCTCTCCTCCCTTCGCTGCCGGAACCGGGACGGGGCTTTTCTCCTCGCCTCCCTCTTCCTTCTTTTCCTCCTCGTTCTCTTCGAACAGGTCGCGGCACGCCGGGCGCTCCTTGCCCTCGAGACGGCGCGCGCGAGCGGGGCGGCGACGGCGGCGGAGCTCCGCAAGGAGAACCAGGAGTGGTCCCTCCGCTATTCGGAGGCCGCGAGGGAGAGGGACGCGATCCGGAGCCGGTGGGAACAGGCGGAAGAGACGGAGGGACGCCTCGCTCTCCGGGGGAAGGTCGCGGACCGGAGAAGCGGCGCCCCCCTTGCGGGGGCGAGGGTGGACGTGACCCGCCGCGACCCGGCCAAGATGGACCGCGAGCGGGCGATCGTAGAGAACCTCCGCACCGACGAAGGCGGGCGCTTCGAGACGCTCGTACCCGAGCTCGGGCCGAAGGGGGCTTTCCGAATCACGGTTCGAGCGGATGGGTACGAGCCGGTCCACGAGTGGGTCACCCCGGGCGAGGGTCCGCTGGAGGTCCGCATCCTCCTCTCGCGCTGACACGCCTCATCTCCCTGGCAACGCTTGCCTCGATCTCGTACTCTTCATCCGGGGAGTCGGCCCGGACGGCGGCGCTCCCCGGAGCCTGTCGATGAAGAAGGACCCTCGCCGCAAGCCAAAGAGCCGCCTCGATGAGATCAAGGACTTGGTCGGCCTCCGTCGGGGAGACGTCGGGCGGGTCCGCGCCTTGGGAGAGCGGCTCGGCACGGACCTCGACGAGATCGCCGGTAGGGTGGCCCGCCGGGTCGCGAGGGCAGGGGATCCTGTGCGCCCCCACGCCGCACCGGAGAAGGAGGCGGAGGTCCGCAAGGCGGAGCGGTCGTTCCTCGGGCTCCTCCTCGGCGGCAGGTACGGCCGCGACTACGTGAGCCGCCGCACGCGGATCTTCGCCGGCATCGCCCCCGGCCACCCGTCGTTCGGATGGTCGCCCGGCTCGTACGGGGCTCTTCTCGAGGAGATCACGCCCGTCGTGGAGACGCTCCATCGAGGCGACCCGGACGGGCAGCGGCTTCTGCTCGCCTCCGTGCGGAAGGTCCTTCTCTTCGATCTCGAGATCGCCTGCCGGCTCACCCTCGGACGGACGATCGAGGGCGGGCCCGAGCCTCGGGGACGTCTCCTCGATCGGCTCGACGAGCGGACGGAAGGGCTTCTCGTGTCCGAGACGATGCTCACGACCCTCGCCCAGAACTACCCGGAAATGGTCCTCGCGGTCGACCCCGAGGGGAGGATCGTCGAGGCGAACCGGGCCGCCCTCGCGAACCTCGGCTACGACGAGGAGGAGATCAAGCAGCTCAACGTTCTCCACCTGATCGCGGAGAGCCACCACCCCAGAATCCGCATGCACCTCGAGAGGACGGTCCGCCAGGGAAAGGACCGCGCGGAGGTTCACATCCTCTCGCGCAGCGGAGAGGAGAAGCACGTCGAGCTGGTCAGCGCCGCCGTGCGGAACGAGGACGGCAGGTACCTCGGGACCCGCATCTTCCTCCGCGACCTCGCCGACCGGAAGAGGCTCGAGCAGGAGATGCTCCGCCTCGAGAGGCTCGTCGCCGTGGGGAGCATGGCGGCGAAGGTCGCCCACGAGATCCGCAACCCCCTCTCGTCGATCTCGCTGAACGTCGAGCTCCTCTTGGACGAGATCCGCCGCTTCCCCGGAGGCGAGTCCTCGGAGGCGGAGTCCCTGGTCGGCTCGATCCTCTCGGAGATCGACCGCCTGACGAACGTGATCGAAGAGTACCTGGGCTTCGGGCGCCTGCCGAGCCCCTCGCTCGAGCCTGTGGATCCGGAGGGCTTTCTCCAGTCCGTCGCCGAGTTCGTCCGCCCGGATCTTCAGGAGCGAAACATCTATCTATCGATCGAAGTCCTCCCCGGAACTCCCCGCCTCATCGCCGATCGAAGCCAGGTGCGGCAGAGCGTTCTGAACCTCTTTCGGAACGCGCAGGAGGCGATGCCCTCCGGGGGAGAAATCCAGGTCGTCGTCGGTACGATGGACGGAGACGTCGTCATCGAGGTCCGCGACACCGGCATCGGGATCCCGAAGGCGGAGATTCGGAAGATCTTCGACCCCTTCTACACGACCAAGGACTACGGGACGGGGCTCGGCCTCGCCTTCGTGCAGCAGGTCATGCGCGAACACGGGGGGAGGATCGCCTGTCGCAGCGAGACGGGGAGCGGCACGGTCTTCACGCTCCACTTTCCCGCCACCGGGGAGTAGATGGGCGCGATCCCAGAGCTCGAGCGGGGCGGCTTTCGCGCGTACGTCCACCAGGCCCTCACCACCCTCGAGAGGGCGGGAGTCGAGATCGCCAGGTGGGACCTCGAGGGGCGGCCGGTCGGCGCGCAGTTCGAGGAACGGTACTACCGGCGCGGCATCTCCCACGCGATGATGACGCGGGGGAGGCGGGAGAGGTGGGGACGCCTCCTCGACGAGAGCGAGAAACGCGAGGTTCTTGAGCGCCTCCGCCGCCTGGCGGACGAGGCGAGGGACGCGCTTCTCCGCCCGGGGGGCTCCGGAGAAGAACCCGAGGGCCTCGGGAAGCGGCTCGACCGGATCAACGAGAAGAGGATCCGCGACCTCGAAGACGAGGGGAGGCTCTTCCTCGACGTGTACCGTCCGGTCCCGATCCTCCCTCCGGACCGCGTCCTCTCCTTCGTGGTTCAGATCACCGAGGGTTGCCCCTGGAACCGCTGCTCGTTCTGCGGGCTCTATCCGGATCGCGACTTCCGCGCCAAAGGAGCGGACGAGCTCGAAGATCACGTGCGAGGCGCTCTCCGTCTCTTCGGGCGGTCGGTTCTTCTCCGCCGGTCGGTCTTTCTCGGAGACGGCGACCCGTTCGTTCTTCCGGACGGGGAGCTCCTTCCCCTGGTCGACCGGATCCGGGCCGTCTTCCGCGAGGAGGAGGCGCGCGGGGGCCCGCTCCCTCATCCGCGGGAACTCTATGCCTTCGCCCGCATGCGGTCCCTCGCGGGGCGGAGCGCCGGGGCCCTCGTTCCCTACCGCGAGCGCGGCTTCCGGAGGCTCTACATCGGTGTGGAAACGGGCGACCGGGATCTCTTCCGCGTTCTTCGCAAACCGGGTCCCCTGGACGCTCTTCCCCAGGCGGTCGGCGCCCTCAAGAGGGCGGGAATCGCGGCCGGCCTGATCTTCCTCGTCGGGGTCGGGGGGGACCGGTTCCGCGAGGCGCATCGCGAGGAGAGCGTTCGCCTCGTCTCCTCGCTCCCTCTGGGCAGCGACGACATCGTTTACCTCTCGCCCTTCCGCCTCGTGGAGGGGAGCGCGTACGCCCGCTGGGCGGCGGACGAGGGGATCCGGCCGCTCTCCCGTTCGGAAACCGCCGAGGAAGCGATCCGCATCGCCGGGGGTTTCCGCGCGAGAGGGACCGCCGCGAAGGCCGCCTACTACCCTCTCGATCAGTTCGTCTACTGACGCGGCGCGCGTGTGGACACGCCGGCGCGCCCCCTGATAGACTGCTCGGAAGGTGGGAAGCGACAAAGGAGGCGGCATGGCCGAGGACGGACCGCATCGCAGCATCCGGGATCTCCGCGACCGGAAGAAAGAGGCCGCGCTCGGCGGCGGGGCCGAACGGATCGAACAGATCCACGCCTCCGGGCGGCTCACCGCGAGAGAGAGAATCGGCCTCCTGTTCGATCCCGGGACCTTTCAGGAGACCGGTGTCTTCGTCACGCACCGCTGCTCCGACTTCGGCATGGAGAAGAGGCGGGTCACCGGCGACGGGGTCATCGCCGGGCACGGGCGGGTGGACGGACGCCTCGTCTACGCCTTCGCCCAGGACTTTACCGTGTTCGGCGGCACCCTCTCCGAGTCGAACGCGGGGAAGATCTGCCGGCTGATGGACGCCGCCCTCGAGAACGGCGCCCCGGTGATCGGCCTGAACGACTCGGGCGGGGCGCGCATCCAGGAGGGGGTGCAGAGCCTCGGGGGGTACGCGGAGATCTTTCTCCGGAACACCCTCGCCTCTGGAGTCGTCCCCCAGATCTCGGCGGTCCTCGGCCCCTGCGCGGGCGGCGCGGTCTACTCGCCGGCGATCACCGACTTCACCTTCATGGTCGACAAGACGAGCTACATGTTCGTGACCGGCCCGAACGTGATCCGCATGGTCACGAACGAGGAGGTGAGCGCGGAGGAGCTCGGAGGCGCGCAGACCCACAACGAGAAGAGCGGCGTCGCCCATTTCCTCTCCGCGAACGACCAGGAGTGCATCCTCGGGATCCGCAGCCTCCTCGGGTTCATTCCGCAGAACAACCTCGAGGACCCGCCGCGCAAGGAGACCGAGGACAGTCCAGGGCGGAGGGAGGAGCGCCTCGACTCCGTCGTCCCCGAGAACCCGAAGGCCCCCTACGACATCCTCGACGTCATTCGTCTGGTCGTGGACGACGGGGAGTTCCTCGAGGTCCAGGCGCACTACGCGAAGAACATCGTCGTCGGATTCGCTCGGATGAACGGGCGCTCGATCGGGGTGATCGCCAACCAGCCGAAGGTCCTCGCCGGCGTCCTCGACATCGCCTCCTCGATCAAGGGGGCGCGCTTCGTCCGCTTCTGCGACGCGTTCAACATCCCGCTGCTGACCTTCGAAGACGTCCCCGGGTTCCTTCCCGGGACCGATCAGGAGTACGGCGGGATCATCAAGCACGGGGCGAAGCTCCTCTACGCCTACTGCGAGGCGACGGTCCCCAAGATCACCGTGGTGACCAGGAAGGCATACGGCGGCGCGTACGACGTCATGTCCTCGAAGCACATCCGCGGGGACTACAACGTCGCCTGGCCGGCCGCCCAGCTCGCCGTCATGGGCGCGGAAGGGGCGGTGAACATTCTCTATCGGAAGGAGATCGAGAAGGCCGACCCCGGTGAGCGCGAGGCGCTCCGCCGGCGGTACATCGACGAGTACAACGAGAAGTTCATGAACCCCTACATCGCGGCGGGGCTCGGCTACCTCGACGACGTGATCGAGCCGAACGAGACGAGGCCCTTCGTGATCCGCGCCCTGGAGAGCCTGCAGAACAAGCGCCAGGCGGTGCCGAGAAAGAAGCACGGCAACATTCCTCTCTAGCCGTTCCGGAGGACCGGGATGTTCGGCAAGGTAATGGTCGCGAACCGAGGCGAGATCGCCGTCCGCATCCTGCGGTCTCTCCGCGAGCTGGGGATCCGCTCCGTCGCGGTCTTCTCCGACGCGGATCGCGAGGCGCTCCACGTGGCCCACGCGGACGAGGCGTACCGGGTGGGCCCCGGCCCCTCCTCGGAGAGCTACCTCCACATCGGCCGGGTGATCGAAGCGGCCGGAAAGACCGGCGCCGAAGCGATCCATCCCGGCTACGGGTTCCTCTCCGAGAACCCGGACTTCGCCGAGGCGTGCGAGGCGGAGGGGATCGTCTTCATCGGGCCGGGGGCCGAGGCGATGCGGATCATGGGGAACAAGGTCGCGGCGAGGCGGCGGATGGTCGAGCGGGGCGTGCCGGTCATCCCCGGAACGGGCGTTCCCCTCCTGAGCGCGGAGGAAGCGCGCGAGCAAGGGCGCGCGATCGGCTTCCCCGTCATCCTCAAGGCGGCGGCCGGAGGCGGCGGGAAGGGGATGCGGATCGTGAGGGAGGAGGCCGCCCTCGAGAGCGCGCTCGAGAGGACCCGTTCCGAGGCGGAGAAGGCGTTCGGCGACGGCACGATCTTCGTCGAGAAGTACATCGAGGGGCCGCGCCACATCGAGGTGCAGGTTCTCGCGGACCGGCACGGCAGCGTGATCCATCTCGGCGAGAGGGAGTGCTCCGTCCAGCGGCGCTTCCAGAAGGTGATCGAGGAGTCCCCGAGCCCGGCGGTCGACGCGGAACTCCGCGAAGCGCTCGGGAGGACCGCGGTCGAGGCGGCGCGCGCCGTCCGGTACGTCAGCGCCGGCACGGTCGAGTTCGTGATGGGGCGGGACCGGAAGTTCTACTTCCTCGAGATGAACACGCGCCTCCAGGTGGAGCACCCCGTCACGGAGATGATCACCGGGATCGATCTCGTCCGCGAGCAGGTGCGGATCGCCGCGGGGGAGAGGCTCGACCGCCCGCAGGAGAGCATCTCGGCGCGCGGCCACGCGATGGAGTTCCGGATCTACGCGGAGGACCCGATGCAGGGCTTCTTCCCCTCGGCCGGGAAGGTCCAGCGCCTCAACAATCCGGAGGGCCCGGGCATCCGGAACGACACCGGCATCTACGCGGGCTACGAGATCCCCGTTCTCTACGACCCTCTCCTCGCGAAGCTGATCGTCTGGGCGGAGAACCGCGAGCTCTGCATCGCGCGGGCGCGCCGGGCGATCGGGGAATACGCGATCAAGGGGATCCGGCACAACATCCCGTTCCACCTCTGGGCCCTGAAGCAAGAGACGTTCCGAACGGGGGACTACGACACGCACTTCATCGACGAGACCTTCCGCCCCGAAATGCTGAAGCCGAAAGAGTGGGCGCGCGACACGGCGCGCATCGCCGCGGTCATCCGCGCGCTGCTCGACGGGGACCGGATGATCATTGAAGACGGGCCGGCGCGGGGGCCCTGGAAATGGGTCGCCCGCGGCGAGGGGCTCCGCGGCTCGCCCTGACCGGGAGAAAGATCGTGCGCTACTACGCCTCCGTCGACGGCGAGAAAAAGGAGATCGAGATCGAGAGGACGGAAACGGGCTTCCGGATCGTCCTGGACGGCCGGGTGCACGACGTCGACACCGCCTTTCTCGCCGACGGTCTCTTCCTCTCCCTCCTCGTCGAGAACCGCCTGCACACGGTGGAGACCTCCCGCGGCGATGCGCCGGGCCGGTGGGTCGTCCGGGTCCACGGCCGGTATCTCGACGTCGACGTCCGGAGCGAGCTCGAGGAGCGCGCCGGAACGCGCCGCGAGAAGGAGGAGAGCGCCGGCCGGTTCGTCGTGCGGTCCCCGATGCCCGGGCTCATGATCAAGGTGGCCGTCTCGGCGGGGGGGACCGTCCGGGCCGGTGATCCGGTCGCGGTCGTCGAGGCGATGAAGATGCAGAACGAGCTGACCGCCGAGCGCGCGGGGCGGGTCGTCGAGGTCCATGTCGCCCCGGGAGACCGGGTGGACGCCCGCTCGCCGATCGCCGTGATCGAGGCCGACGGATGAGCGGCGAGGCCCCCAAGGCATCCGTTCTCGTCATCGACGACGAGGCGGAGATCCGGCAGTCGTTCCAGAGGCTCCTCGCGCGCGAGGGATACGAAGTGCAAACCGCCTCCGACGGAAAGGAGGCGATGGCGCGGGTCCGCAAGACCCGTTTCCGCGTCGCCCTGTGCGACCTCCGACTCCCCGACATCGACGGGCTCGACCTTCTCAAGATGCTCAAGATCGCCTCCCCCGAGACCGAGGTGCTCATGATCACCGGGTACGGGACGATCGACGACGCCGTGCGGGCGATGAAGGACGGCGCCTACGACTTCATCCAGAAGCCGGTCAAGAAGCCGCTCATCCTCAAGTCGATCGAGAAGGCGATCGAGAGGCAGGCGCTCGCCACCGAGAACCGCGAGCTCAGGGAGCGCCTCGAGAGCATCGAGAAGATCCCGCGCCCGATCGGCGTCTCGCTCGCGATGAAGAAGGTGATCGAGGTCGCCGAGCAGGTGGCGCCGAGCAGCGCCTCGGTCCTCATCGAGGGGGAGAGCGGGACGGGGAAGGAGGTCATCGCGAACATCGTCCACTACGCGAGCAACCGGAAGGACTTCCCGTTCATCAAGGTGAACTGCGCCGCGATCCCGGAGACGCTCCTCGAGGCGGAGATCTTCGGGCACGAGAAGGGGGCCTTCACCGGCGCGATCGCGCAGAGAAAAGGACGGTTCGAGCTCGCCGACGGCGGAACGCTCTTCCTCGACGAGATCAGCGAGACCTCGCCGGCGACGCAGGTGAAGCTCCTCCGGGTCCTCCAGGAGGGGCAGTTCGAGCGGGTCGGCGGCACCGAGACGATCCGGGTGGACGTCCGGCTCCTTGCCGCGACGAACGCGAACCTCGAAGAGGCGATCCGCGAGAAACGCTTTCGAAAGGACCTCTACTACCGGCTGAACGTCGTGACGATCCACATCCCGCCGCTCCGCGACCGGCCGGAGGACATCCCGCTCCTCGCGGAGCACTTCATTCAGGTCTACAACCTACGCAACGGGAAGTCGATCGAGGGGCTGAGCAAGGACGCGCTCGAGCGCTTCATGAGGTACTCGTGGCCGGGGAACGTCCGCGAGCTCGAGAACGTGATCGAGAGAGCGGTGGTCCTCGGGAAGGGACGCCTGATCCAGACGGACGATCTGCCCCCCGCGCTGCACGAGAGGCGGGGAAGCGAACACATGATCCGAATCCCGTTCGGGATGACAATGCACGAAGCAGAGCATAAGATCATAAGAGAGACGCTGCGCCGCACGCAGGGGAACAAGGAGCTCGCCGCGCGCCTGCTCGGGATCGCGTCGCGCACGATCTACCGGAAGCTGGAGAACCCCCCGTCTCCCGCCGCGGAAAGCGAGGAGTAGGCCGGGCCGTCCGTCCTGTCAAATTGTCCCGGCCAAACGCCTTGCGCGGGGCCAAGCTGTCAACGGCCGGGGGCGGGGCGTCCGACTGGGGGGCGCAAACCTATCGTCGGCAATGTGTTACAATGAAGAAGGAGGGGCGGCCCCTGGCATGGGCCTTGCACCCCTTCCGGGAGACGAACCGTGACAAGAGGGATAACGAATCACCCCAGCGCCCGTCGTCCCGGACGGCGGAGGAAGTGATTGGATCATGGCAACCGAAGCGGTCAAGAGCTCGAAAGGGTGGATCGAGATCTCGGAGGATCACTGCAAAGGGTGCTTCCTCTGCATCGAGGACTGTCCGCAGCACGACATCGAGATCGCTCCCCACCTGAACCGGATGGGCTACCACCCGGCGAAGGCGCTGAACGTCCGGTGCACGGGGTGCGGGATTTGCTTCTACTCGTGCCCCGAGCCCCGGGCGATTCGCGTCTACAAGCGCGGGGGCCCCGACAAAGGAGAGAGCTGATGGCGCGGAGACTCATGAAAGGAAACGCGGCGGTGATCATGGGCGCGATCCTCGCCGACTGCCGCGCGTATTTCGGGTATCCGATTACCCCGGCGAGCGAGATCGCCGAGACCGCGGCCGAGTACTTCCCTCGGCTCGGGCGCACGTTCCTTCAGGCGGAGAGCGAGATCGCGGCGATCAACATGGTCTACGGCGCCGCGGCGACGGGCGTGCGCGCGATGACCGCGTCCTCTTCGCCCGGAATCAGCCTGAAGCAGGAGGGGATCTCCTACGCCGCCGGCTCGGAGCTGCCGATCGTGGTCGTCGACATCGTGCGCGGGGGCCCCGGCCTCGGGAACATCGCGCCCGAGCAAGGGGACTACTTCCAGATTGTGAAGGGCGGGGGGCACGGGAACTACCGGAACATCGTCCTCTCCCCGAACTGCGCGCAGGAGATGTGCGACCTCACGATCCTCGCCTTCGAGCTGGCCGACAGGTACCGGAACCCGGCGATCATCCTCGCGGACGGATACATCGGGCAGATGATGGAGCCTGTCGACCTGAAGATCCGGGAGAGCTGGAAGCCGGAGAAGCCGTGGGCGGTCGACGCGACGAGCCGAACGCAGGGGAACCTGGTCAGCTCGATCCACCTCTCAGCCGAGGAGCTCGAGGCGCACGTGGAGCATCTCTTCGAGAAATACCAGAAGGTCGAGGCGAACGAGATCCGGTTCGAGGAGTACAGGACCGAGGACGCGGATGTGATCCTCATCGGCTACGGAATCGTCTCGCGCATCGTCCTCTCCGCGGTCGATGACGCGAGGAAGAAGGGGATCCGGGTCGGCATGATCCGGCCGATCACCCTCTGGCCGTTCCCGACCGCGATCATCCGGAAGCACGCGGAGCACGTCGAGGAGTTCATCGTCGCCGAGCTCTCCACGGGGCAGCTCATCGAAGACGTCCGCCTCGCCGTCGAGGGAAGAAAGCCGGTGCGGCTCTTCCGGCGGACGGGGGGCATGGTTCCGAGCGCGGAAGAAATCGTGAACGTCCTTCAGGTGCGGGAGGGGGTGGCGTAATGGACATCGTGGTCAAGGAAAAGGCGAAGAGCATTCTCGACCAGTACAAATACAAGGCGGGCCCAGACAAGGAGTCGACCCACTACTGCCCCGGATGCGGACACGGGAACGTCCACAAGATGATCGGCGAGGCGATCGACGAGCTCGGCGTCGCGGACCGCACGGTCTTGATGAGCCCGGTCGGGTGCAGCGTTTTCGCATACTACTACTTCAACATGGGGCACATCCAGGTCGCGCACGGTCGCGCCCCCGCGGCGGCGACCGGGGTGAAGCGCGCGAAGCCGCACGCGATCGTGCTGAGCTACCAGGGGGACGGCGATCTCGCCGCGATCGGCGGGAACAACATCCTCCAGGCGGCGAACCGCGGCGAGAACATCACCGTTTTCTTCGTCAACAACGCGATCTACGGGATGACCGGAGGCCAGATGGCGCCGACCACCCTGATCGGCCAGCGAACCTCGACGACCCCGCGCGGCCGGACCCGGGCAAACGAGGGGTTCCCGATACGCGTCTGCGAGCTTCTGGCGTCTCTCGAGGCGCCGGTTTATCTCGAGCGGGTCGCCCTCATCGACCCGAAGACGACGGCGAAGACCCGCAAGGCGGTCAAGAAGGCGATCCAGATGCAGGTCGAGGGGCGCGGCTTCTCGCTCGTCGAGATCCTCTCGCCCTGCCCGACCGGATGGAAGATCTCCCCGGTCGACTCCCGGGCGTGGATCATGAAGAACATGCTGCCGGTCTTCCCGCTCGGCGTGTACCGCGACCGGAGCAAGGAGGAGCTCCCTCCGGTGGAGGAGCCCAAGATCGAGACGGTCGCCGGAGCCCTCGGAATCGAGAAGGAAGAGGCGGCCGAGGCCGGGGAAAGCTCCAAGACCCTTCCGGAGACGGTCCGGATGAAGGTCGCGGGCTTCGGCGGACAGGGGATCCTCTTCCTCGGGGAGGTGCTCGCCGAGGCGGGGATGCAGGCGGGGCACCGCGTCACGTGGCTCCCCTCGTACGGTCCGGAGATGCGCGGGGGAACGGCGAACTGCCACGTGGTGATCTCGTCCGAGTGCATCGGCAGCCCGACCGTCTCCGCTCCGAACGTGCTCGTGGCGATGAACCGCCCTTCGTACGAGAGGTTCGTCGAGGACGTCGTCGACCGGGGGATGCTCCTCTACGACTCCTCCCTCATCGAGGGGGTTTCGATTCCGGACCGCCTCGAGGGACACGCGGTTCCGGCCACGAAGATCGCCGACTCGCTCGGAAACACGCGCGTCGCGAACGTCGTCATGCTCGGGGCCTACCTCGGGATCACCGGGATCTTCAACCGCGAGCAGGCTCTCAAGGCCCTTCGCCTCCACATTCGGAGAACGCAGCTTCTCGAGCTGAACGAGAAGGCGCTCGACGCCGGCATGAAGGCCGGGAAGGCGGAGAAGTAAGGAGCGCTTCGGGCGCGAGCGGCTTCCCGACAAGAGAGAGAACGAAAGGCGGCGGGCCCTCGTCTTCGGAGGGGGCCCGCGCTCCGTTTGCGCCGTTTGTCCCCTCGCCCGAGCGGCGCCGACGCCCCCGTCCCCGCCGGGAGCCGTCCGGCCTCGCCCGCGCGCGGCTCTCAATCCGGCGCCGTCCGTCCGGTTCCCGATCGGGTGGCGACCCGCGGTATGGGTGCTATATTCACTACAGAGACACTGCTCTGGGAGGTGGAGACATGGTGCGGGTGTACCCTTCGGGCCGCGTTCTTTTCCGCTACTCCGCGTCCGCTCGTGGTCCCGTCTACCTGGTGGGAGACTTCAACAACTGGAGCGAGCAGTCGCACCCGATGCGCCGACGAAAGGACGGCGGATGGGAGCTGGCGCTTCCGCTCGAGCCGGGGAAGTACTGCTACAAGTTCCTCTGCCGGGAAGGGTGGTACAACGATCCCGAGGCCGAGGACTACGAGCCGAACGAATGGGGGAGCTGCCACTCGGCGGTTCGCGTGGATCTCCCCCGCGCAAGCAGGGGGGAGGAGCCGTCCTAGCCCCGCCTTGCGAGCGCGGCCGTCTGCGAAGGCGGGCGCGCGGTTCCGAGCGGCGAGGAGAGGAACTCACGGGCGCCCGGAGGCGCATCCCGGGGTGGGCCCGGCGCCACGCGGCGCCTCGTCGGGCTCCGGGGCTGTTCACGGACACGCGATCCCTCGGGCCGCTCGAGACGTCTTCTTCCGCCCTCTCTCCTTGAGATCCGCACCGTGCTCCGCTAGAATCTCCCCGTTCCGTGCCGTCCGGCCGTTCTCGGTCTAGGATCCGATTCGAAGGGGCTCCTGAGTGAATCGCGTGGACGAACTCTATCGGCGGGTCGAGCCGGACTTCCCCAAGTGGGAGGTCGTGAAGGACTGCATCGACCAGCTCATCGACATGATGCTGAACTGGCGCCAGAGCGGGCACCCGGGCGGATCGCGCTCCAAGGTGCACGCGCTCGTGGCGGCGCTTCTCGGCGGGGTGATGCGGTGGGACATCCGGAGGCCCGAGTCGCGCTTCGGCGACCGCTTCGTGCTCGTGGCCGGGCACACCGTCCCCCTGGTCTACGCGACCCTCGCGGTGCTGAACGAGGCGATGCGCGTGAGACACCGGGAGACAGGAGACGAGCGCTACCGGATCCGGAACGAGGAGGAGCGCGCCCTCTACTGGGAGCACCTCCTCGGCTTCCGCCACCGCGACGGCCTCGCGGGGCACGCGGAGATGGAGGGGCGCACGCTCTTCCTCAAGTTCAACACGGGGCCCTCTGGACACGGCTCCCCCGCCGCGGCGGGTGAGGCGCTCGCCTTGAAAAGGGCGGGCGCGGAGGGGGTGCGCGTCTTCGCCTTCGAGGGAGACGGGGGCCTCACCGCGGGCGCCTCGCACGAGACGAAGAACTCCGCCTGGGGCCTCGGACTCGGGAACCTCGTCTATGTGGTCGATTGGAACGACTTCGGGATCGACGACCACCGCATCTCGTCGGTCGTTCGCGGCGCCCCGCGAGACTGGTTCGAGCCGTACGGGTGGCGGGTCGCCGGCACCGAACGGGGGAGCGAGTGGGGCCCGGTGACCCGCGCCCTCCTCGAGATCGTGCACGGCGAGAACGGCGAGAAGAGGCCTGGGGTCGTCTGGGTGAAGACCCGCAAGGGGAGGGAGTACCTCAAGTACGACAACAAGTCGCACGGGTCTCCCCACGGCGCGAACTCGGAGCTCTATTGGGAGACGAAGAAGGCGTTCGCGGAAAAGTACGGGGTCTCGTTCGAGGGCTTCGGCAGGCCGTTTCCGGAAGAACCGGAGAAGCAGCGGGAGCAGGTCTCGACGAACTACAACCGTGTTCTCGACGTGATCCGAACGGACCGCGCTCTCGCCGGGTGGCTGGCCGACCGCCTCGTCGCGATCGGCGACTCGGTCCCGGAGGAGATCCCCGGCTTCAGGCTCGATGAGAAGAGGAACCCGGCCGAGGACGCGAGCCTCTTCGACGCCCGGGCCTATCCCGAGGAGATGTGGGCGAAGCCGGGGGAGAAGAAGCCGAACCGGGCCGCGCTCGCCGCCTGGGGCGCCTACGTGAACTCCAAGGCGCGCGAGAGGCACGGGCGGCCGCTCTTCATCGCGTGCAGCGCCGATCTCGCCGACTCGACCAACATCTCCGGCTTCGCGAAGGGGTTCGCCGGGAGCGAGGGGTGGGGATGGTACGACCGGGAGAAGAACCCGGAGGGGGCGCTCCTTCCCCAGGAGATCACCGAGTTCACGAACGCCGGGATCATGGCCGGCATGGCGACGGTCAACCTGAGCGCGGATCCGGAGAAGTGTTTCAACGGGTTCTACGGCGCGTGCTCGACCTACGGATCTTTTTCATACCTAAAATACGGCCCGATGCGCCTCTTCAGCCAGCTCGCGCAGGACTGCGATCTTCGCGTCGGGAAGGTCCTCTGGATCGCGGGGCACTCGGGACCGGAGACGGCGGACGACTCGCGCACCCACTTCGGCATCTTCGCGCCGGGCGTGACCGACCTCTTCCCGCGCGGGCAGGTGGTGAACCTCCACCCGTGGGAGCACAACGAGGTGCCTGTGGTCCTCGCTGAGGCGTTCCGTGGTCCGTGGCCGATCGTCGCTCTCCACCTGACGCGCCCCCCGGTCGAGATCCCCGATCGCGACGCTCTCGGCATCGAGCCGCACTTCGCGGCGGCGAAGGGGGCCTACCTGATCCGCCCCTTCCGCCCGGGCGCGAAGAAGATGGGAACCCTCCTCGTACAGGGGACGACGACGACGGCGAACGTCGTCAGGATCCTCCCCGACCTCGACCGTGAGACGATCACCGTGAAGATCGTCGCGACGATC
>JBDRFQ010000042.1:0-3107 GCA_043818685.1 Candidatus Eiseniibacteriota bacterium | reverse complement strand
TGCTGCCAGTAGGTGTTCACCCACTCGCCGAAGCGGCGGGCCCCCATCGCGATCCAGAGCCCGCCGTCTCGGACGAAGTTGATCACACCGGAGATCCCGGCGAAGGCGAGGAGGAGCTTCTCCTGGGAGATCCCGGAATCCGCCTCCTTGTGGCTGTGCAGGGTGTCCATGACCACGCCCGCCGCCCGCCCCTCGGGGAACGGGAACTGCTCGTCGTTGATGAACCGCCGCTTCAGAGGGAACGCGAAAAGCACGCCGAGAATCGCGAGGGCGATCATCCAGAAGAGGGCGTGCCACATCGGGATGACCCGCCCGGTCACCATCATGTAGGCGGGGAGGCTCGCGATGAGCGGAGCGGTCATGTAGCCGGCCGCGGTCGCGATCGACTGCATGATGTTGTTCTCGAGGACGTGAAAATCGCTCTGCCGGCCGATTCGCGAGAAGAGGCGGTGAATGGCGAAGGCGAGAATCACCGCGGTGATCCCGACCCCGAGGGTCCATCCGGTGCGCACGCCGACGTAGAGGTTCGTGAGCGAGAGAATGCCCCCGAGCAGCATCCCCGTGATCACCGCGCGCAGGGTGAACTGCGGCACGTCTCCCCGGTACACCTCGCGGTGCCACCACTCGTCCTTCTGCTTGAGGGTCCACGTCCGGACCTGCTCCTCGGTCAGCTGCTTGATCGCCATGCAAGTACCTCGATGTGGGGTCCTCGGGAAACCGCCGGGCTGTCGACGCATCCCGACGGGACCGTGCCTGGACTCGGATTCTACGCGGGGCGGACAGGATGGACAACGTGAAACCTCGCGCGGCCCCACGATCCGCTCGGTCGCGGCATGATTCTCCCCGGGTGTCGCGGGCGGGGAGGCGGGGACGGAGCTGCCCCCAGATTGACAAAGTACTTCTGGGACACGACACGGCGCCGGCCCGTTGCCGGCTTCGTTGACAGGCCCGATTCTCGGCCTCTAGAATGATGCCGCACAGCACCGGCTGATTGGACAGGCCGGTGCATCCGAGGACAAGAAAGTGAGAGTCTTTGTTGGGTGGTCCGGCGGCCTCAGCCACAGAGTTGCCCTTGTTCTCCACGAGTGGCTTTCGGATGTTCTTCATCCGATCACGGCTTTCGTCTCGTCCGAGGACATCGACAAGGGGGCCCGCTGGTCGTCCGAGCTTGCCGCCGTCCTCAAGGAGTGCTCGTTCGGGATCTTCTGCATCGTCCCCGGCAATGCCCGAGCACCATGGATGAACTTCGAGGCGGGCGCGATCATCGGGGCGATTCCGAACTCTCGGGCGACCACGTTCCTCCTCGGGGTGGAACAAGCCGCGATTCAGGACACGCCCTTTGCCCTGTTCCAGTCCACGATCTACAACGAAGCCGACGTGCTCAGGCTCGTCCGGTCGATCAATGCCGCAAGAACAGAGAACCGGAGGGACGAGGCCAATCTCAAGCGCAGCTTCGAGGTTTGGTGGCCGCATCTCAAGCCGAAGCTCGATGAACTGCTCCTCGAGGCGGCCCGGCAGCCCTCACGGGCGGACGTGGACCGCAGTTACGCCTCCCGTATCGAGGAGGATCTGGACGCGGCGGCCGACGACTGGTGGAAGCATCGCTTGATTTCCTTGAACGACAATCTGTTCCGGCACATTGCGGCCAACCTGTCCGACTTCACGCTGAGCGATCGCCAGCTCGGCTTCCTCGCCGTGGTCTCCGCGTACTACGGAGAGCAGCTCGGGCGGTTCGCCGAGATCGCCGAGAACAACCCTGTCGCGGTCCAGGCTCTCGCGGAGTTCGTCGCGATTCACGAGCACTCGCGCCCGGTCTGGCGGGCCGCCGCGATTCTCGAGCGCACCAACCCGGAGATTCGGAGGGAGAGGCTGTCTGCCGCTCTCGCCGGGCCCCTCGAGAGCGACGAGCGGAGGCTGCTGCTCACGAAGGTCATCCCGGAGGGCAGCACGTACGAGCATGTCGCGTCCCGCCTTGAATCGGTCTCGAGCGATGCCGAGAAAGAGAAGATCCGACGCACCCTGAAGCGTCTGAAGAGCCAGCTGGGAGAACCCGAGCCGCTCTCGGAGAGCTGACGCTCCGAAGCGGCGAGGGGCAAGACAAGGGATGCGCGCCACGAACAGGCCGCAAAACTCTCCGAGGAGGGTGGGATGATGGACGGGCCTCTCTTCTACGGAGCGCGGGGCCTGAACGTCGAGACGTACGACGCGCTTCAGGAAGTTCATGAGTCAAAGGGAGAGGTGATCGCGCTCCGGGGGGACGTCGCGTTTTACCGTGAGCACGCGCTCCGCCTCGGCGGCCCGGTTCTCGAGCTCGCCTGCGGAACAGGGCGCGTCGCCTGGCCGCTTGCGGAGGCCGGGCTCGATGTGGTCGGCCTCGATCTCTCCGAGGCGATGCTCGAGGTCGCGAGGGAGAAGGCCGCGCGCTATCCGAGCGAAACAAGGCAGAGGATCCGTTTCCTGCGCGGGAACATGGCGGACTTCGATCTCGGCCGCTCCTTCGCGCTCGCCGTCATCGCGTTCCGCTCCTTCCAATCGCTCCTCACGCCGGAGGAGGAGAGGAGCTGCCTCGAATGTGTCCGCCGGCACCTGCTTCCGGGGGGGCGCCTCCTCGTCAACAACTTCGATCCGAGGCTCGACTACTGCCTTCCGGGCGCACCCTCCCCCGCGATCCGGCGTGACGGGGTGCGACATGCCCTCACCGGGAACGAGGTGCGGATCGAGGTGGTCTCGCGCGCCGTCGATCCCCTCTGCCAGAGGATCGAGGAGAAATGGCGCTTCGCCGAGATCGGCGCGGCGGGGGTGGAGGTTCGCGCCGAGGAGGAGACGCTCCGCCTCCGTTGGATCTACCGCTGGGAGATGCGCCACCTTCTCGAGCTCTGCGGGTTCGAGGTCGAGGCGGAGTTCTCGGACTTCGAGGGGAGCCCGCCCGCCTACGGCAAGGAGCAGATCTGGGTCGCGCGCCCTTGTGCGTGACGAGCCGGAAGGAAGACGTCACGATACTCCGCCTCATCTCGATCTACCTCGAGCTTTCCAAGGCGCGGCTCTCCGCTCTCGTAGTGGCGGCGGGTCCGGTCTACGCCGCGGGATCCGTTCTTCTCGGCCTCGGG
>JBDRFQ010000041.1:0-2202 GCA_043818685.1 Candidatus Eiseniibacteriota bacterium | reverse complement strand
CCCCACATCCAAGAAAACCACAGATTTCACAGATTCCACAGATTCGCTCATCCTTCTTCACGATCCGATGCCCCCTGGGCGAACCATGCTCACCCATCTGTATCGCTCACCCACAGAATGCCGTTTTTCCGCGACGCCGAGATTCCCCGCGCTTCCTGCCTGCGCCGCGCTGTCGCGCAGCGCGGCAGGCAGGCAACCCGCGCGGCGCCGGCGTTCGTCGGGGGGGGGGCTGTTCGGCTCACGCCCCCCTTTGGTTGCGGCTCCGCCGCGCTGGGGAGAGGTTCCTGCGAATCTGTGAAATCGGTGAAATCTGTGGTTTCTCTGGAAGCGTCGACGAGGGGATTTTGCGTATAAGAGTCAGCGCTTCAGCACCGGGGAAACTGCGAACACACATGCCTGACTCCCGTAGGGACGGCTGAATCAAAACATCCTGTCCCACGTCCTCCGCTCGCCGAAAAACCGGACAGTTTTGGGTCCGCACCCCATCCAAAGGCGCCCGTGGCATATCAAGGAGTTACGGACGGTAGGTCAGGAGGTCTGGAATCACGAAAGCACGCGCTGTGGGGGCGCTCATTCCGGATGGCTCACAACCGCGCCACCACGCGCCGCACCTGCGTGACGAGTTCCTCCACGTCTCGCTCGTAGAACCGAGCGACGTCGGCCAGCGTGTCCCGCTCGCAGACAACGCAGTCCGGGCAGCGCAGCCCCAACTCCCGGAACGCCTCCTCCGTCTCCGGGTGCCGGTCGAAGATGTGCTCCACGACGGTCTGCGCCGTGACCTCGATGCCCCTCCCCTCCGGAACCGGCGCCGCTCTCTCCATCTACCTTCCCCGTGCCCCCCGGGCGATTCCGGAAAACTCCAGTCGCTCCGCAATGCGCTTCCGAAGGGCCGCCGGCAGGTGCTCGTCCTCCTTGAGCCGCTCGAGCCCGACCTGGGCGACGGAGAAGTTCTGCCGCCGGCCCTCGAGCAACGCCTCGATGACGCGCCGTCGCAGGGCCTCCCCCTTGACGGGGGAAGCATGGAGAGCCGTTCGACCCGCCACCTTCCCCAGCGCCCGGAGCACCACCTCTCGATCGTCCGGCTCCTGGAACTCCCTCTCCGCCGAGATGCGCAGGAGATCCTCCACGAACCGCTCGCAGAGATCCGGGACATCCAGACGGGATTCGCGAGCGAAGAGATCCGAGAGGATCTCCAGGACCGCGAGATTCGTCACCCGGCGAAGGAGCGCCTCGGCAAGCCGGCGCCCCAGGTATTCGGGACAGACCGGCGATCCCGCCAGACGACCGAGAATGCCGGCCAGGTGGATCGTGTTCGACGGTCCCCAGACGACCTCGAACTCCAGCAGGGCGGACCACCTGGCCAGCAACCGCTCGATCAGGCCCTCCCGGAACGCCGTGGGCGTGTCCGCGGCGAGTGCCACCCCCTCCAGGCCCCGCAGCACGCTCGGAACCAGATCCGTGTAGGCGCGCGACGAGTGACTCACGTCGAGCACGATGCCCTCCGCCGTCTTGCGCTGGCGGCCGACCTGCTGGGGATACTCGGCGTCCAGAAGTTCGAGGAACCGCATGCCGATCTTCGTTCGCACCTTCGACGACAGGCGGGGCCCACCCGCCACCCAGGCCAAGGCGCTCGCGACGTCGTAGGCATAGGAGACGCGCCCCAGGAGCCCCACGAGCTCCTCCGCGAGGCCATCAACTTCCTTCGCCGACATCAAAACACCCGCCGCCGCGCGCCCCGCCGCCTCGAGTGCAGCCCGGCGCGTGGCGTCCTCCTCCCGGAGCTTCCGCACCAGTTTCAACCCCCCGGCGACCACGTCCTCCTCGATTCCGGCGTCCTCCGGCGCCTCGTGAAGCAGCTCCCCGAACAGGTCAAGCGCCAGAATGCGCTCCGACTCGTACGTCGACGTCCGCAGCGACGAGAGCACTGCAGGGAGAACCCGAATGTCCATCCGACCCAGCGTCACGCGGATCATGTCCCTCGCCGACTCGAGCCGGCACTCATGGACCGCGGCGAGGAACTCGCGGGCAAGGGAAACCGCCACGTTCGCGGAAAGCCGCGGATCCCAGCAGATCCGCATCTCCTGGATGGCCTCCCTCACCGGGCGCCCCCCGCCGCGATAGAGCCCCAGCAACCGCCGGGCCGCCCGATCCAGCAGCTTCGGGGTGACCTCCGGACGGGCGCAGGCGCCGTCCAGCGCGCGC
>JBDRFQ010000040.1:0-7288 GCA_043818685.1 Candidatus Eiseniibacteriota bacterium | reverse complement strand
ACATGCCGGACAGCTGCGATTTCGGTTGTTCGACCGATGAGGAAATCGCGCTCGGTGAGCTCTGCTACGAGGTGGGGGTCGCATTCAACATGGACTACGGAGTCTGTGGATCCGGCGCGTACACGGCCGACGCCCTCACCGTCTTTCCCACGTACTTCGGATACCACCCGGGCATCGACCGTGAGGACCGCGGCGATTACGCGAACCCCGTCGATTGGTGGAACATCATCCGAGACCAAATCAACGTCGATCAACCCATCCAGTACAGAATTATCGGCCACTCCATTGTGTGCGACGGGTGGCAGGATGTGGGGCCTCTTCTCCAATACCACATCAACTACGGCTGGGCGGGGCCCAACACGGGCTGGTTCACCATCGACAACATTCCCGGCTCCGCCGACCCCGTCGCCGACGAGTACCTGATCCGGCACATCATCCCCCAGTGCACCCCGAACAACGACCCGGTCGCGGTATGCCAGAACCCGGTCGTCAACGCGGATCCCGTCGCCTGTGCGGTGGATGTTTCTGTTGACGGCGGCTCGTTCGATCCAGACGGCGATGCCATCACGCTTACCCAGTCGCCCCCCGGGCCGTACGGGGTCGGCATGACGCCGGTGACTCTGACGGTCGAAGACGAACACGGATGCACCGACGAGTGTGAGGCCACCGTGACTGTCGTCGACGTCACCCCACCTTTGATCACGTGTCCCGGCGATGTTACGGTGGAGTGCAGCGATCATTGCGGGACTCCTGCAAGCGATCCGCAGCTGATCGCGTTCTTCGCCGGAGTCTCCGCCTCGGATGCGTGTGATGCGTCCGTCCTCATCTCGGACGATCGACCGCCGTGCTTCCCGCTCGGACCGACCACGGTGACGTTCACCGCCACCGATGATGCCAACAATCAGTCGAGCTGCCAGCCCGTCGTGACGGTGATCGATACTACACCTCCGGAGATATCGATCGAAGCAGATCCCGACTACCTGTGGCCGCCGAATCACAAGATGGTCGACATCGAAGTGACGGCCACGGTCGACGACGTCTGCGACGACGATCCCGTGGTCCTTCTCGATACGATCTGGAGCAACGAGCCGGACGACGGCAACGGCGACGGCAGCTTCCCGAACGACATCCAGGCGTGCGATCCAACGTACCCATGCGAGATGTTCGAGTTCCAGCTTCGCTCCGAACGCATGGGAGGGGGAGACGGTCGTGTCTACACAATCGTCTACTCGGCGACCGACGTCTCGGGGAACACGGCCTACGACACCGCGGAGGTCGTCGTTCCTCACGACCAGTCCGGCCATGCATTGGCTTCCACCGGCTTTAATCGGACCGGAACCGATTTCGGCATGGATCCCAAGAGGTTCAGCCTCGTGATTCCGGGTGTTGCCGATGCACTGTTCCAGCTCGAAGGCGGCATCGAGATCAACAGGGTCAAGGTCGGGAGTCATCTCGGGACTCTGGCGCCCGTTTCGCATGACTACCGCTTCGCGGACGGCGATGAGTTGCTCGACCTCGAGGTCTTCTACGATGTCGCGTCTGCGGAGTTGTTGCGCTCAGACGGTTCCGAGACGTACGCTCTCAGTCTCCGCTATCCGCTCCCGGACGGTGTCTATTACCTCGTGTGGGACATCTTCGCCCTCGGGCCTCCGCTGGAGTTCACGGGCGTGGCGATGCCGGGAGAAGACGGAGCCGCTCTGCCGGTGAAGCTGTACCTCCCGACACCGAACCCGTTCGGCGAGAGCACGCGCATGTCCTATGCAGTGACCTCACGCGCGGGAGCCCCCGTGAACATAGGCATCTACAACGTCGCCGGAGAGCGGGTTCGCGATCTCGTGAGCTCCCATCAGGGATCCGGCGTTTATGAGGTCACTTGGGACGGTCGCAACAACGCGGGCACTGCGGTTCCCTCCGGCGTCTATTTCTACAGGACGCTTGTCGGGGATCGGCAAGAGGTGACGCGAGTCGTGATCATGCGGTAAACCGAAGCACTCTCGATCTGAAGCAAGACGATCCAAACAGAGGAAGCCCGGGGGCCATCGCCCCGGGCTTCTTCACAGGCGGCGTCCGAATCCGGGGACACGATACCGATTCTCTGATCTTTCCCTCGCGCCGGCGCTGTCTCCGCCTTCAATGCCGGCATGAGGCGCATCGATTGCTCCCACGGCGTGACCGGCGGGTGACCACACCGAAGCCGGCCGGAGTGCGCTCATGCATCGAATCCGAAGGATCGTTGTCCCCCGCACGCCCCATCACGTCACGCAACGAGGCAACCGAAGGCTGAGACCTTCTTCCGGGACAAGGACAACGAATCGTACTGGAACCTGCTGGCGGCATGGTGCCGGCGATAGGGGGTCCGGATCCGGGCGTACTGCCTCATGCCGAACCACGTTCACCTGATCGCCGTCCCTCCGATGCGGGAGGCCCTTGCCCGCGCCGTCGGCGAAGCCCACCGGAAGTACGCGAGTAGCGAGACATCCCATTCTTGAGTTAGGGCGACATCCGGATTTGCGCACTTCCCTCCTGACGGCGGCATGGGAGTCGGTCAGACTTCTTCTTCCTTGAGGAGGAAGGAGGACCGGCCGCCAATCTCGACGAGGAAATACGGGGATGCACCCGAACGGGACGTCCTCTCGGCAGGGACGATCTACTCCGACACCTCGAAGAACTCCTCCACCGCCCCCTCCTCCCGCGCAAGCGCGTCCGCAAGCCGAAGCGGCACCGTACTAGGTCGAAATTGGCATTGTGTCCCTGAATTCGCGTTGCAGGAGAAGACCGCGCCACATCCGCCCACTGCCTACCTGAGCCGCACGACCTTCCTGATCGCCCTCTCGGTGCCGGCTTCGACCACCGCGAAGTAGACGCCGGCGGCGACGGCAGCGCCGTCAGTATTTGTTCCATCCCATGTCAGCTCGTACCGGCCGGCGCCGTCATCGAGGTCCAACAGCCCGGCGACCTTCCTGCCGCGGATGTCGTACACCGCGGCTCGCACCGGCGCGGCCGCCGAGAGGCTGAATCGGACGACCGTGGTCGACGTGAAGGGATTGGGATGGCTCGGTTCGAGACGGAGGGCCGCTTGAGGTTCCCGGGGACGGCCGGCTGCGACATCGGTCGAAATCCCGCCGACGGCCAGCGCGGCGTCTCCGTAGAGATTGTAGGTGTAGAGGCCCATGTACTCGTAATAGTGGTCCCATCCGTAGTGGGTGGTGGCGTGGAACTTGCCGTTGTAGAGGGCGTCGCCGACCCTCTCTCCCTCGGCGATCATGTAACGGTTGAACTCGTAACCGATCGACTCCGTTCCCCCCGGGTAGTTCATCCAATCCCCCGACACGGCGGCCGGCCTCGATGAAGCCACGACCCCTGCGGAGGCGCCCCAACCGGGTCTCATGAGCAGGTCGACGCCGGCCCTTCCGTACGAGTTCGGCTCCGGATAGCCGACGTTGCACGACACGGCAAAGACGATCGAGGGGCGGTCGTCATCCAGGCTCGAAGTGCTGCTGTGAATGAACTGATAACTGTTGAGCTCGCCCGACTCCGGCACACCGTCTCCGTCGTCCCACTCCCAAACCGTCCGGTAGGCGCCGTCGGGCCACCCGTGCCCGGACCAGTTCACGATCGCATACTCGCCGGTCCTCCATGCGTTGGTGAAACCGGCTTCCGTGAGGGGCGACCACGAAAAAGAGGAGGAAACAAGACCGGCGGCCTCGCACTGATGCGTGACGTTCCACCCGCTCATCAAGCCTCTCTCGATCGAGTCCAGACAGGTGGCTCCATCGACGAACGGGCCGCCCCCGTGATTCTGGTTCTCGAAGAACAGAATCGCTCCCGCGAGCAACGCCGATGTCTTCCACGGTCCCGAGTCCTGCTCGAAGTCGACCAGTTTGTCGAGCGCGTAGGTGATGCGGGTCGTGTTGTTGAGCGGAATTCGTCCCACGGCGACTTCGGCGAGAAAATCGGGATCGTCCTCCGAGTACTCACCCCGGTAGCCGTCCCCGTCCGAATCCCAAGAGGCGGAATCGGAATAGGAAAGATCGGCGTAGTAGTAGTCGCTGGGAGTTCCGGGAGCGACGAGCCCAGGGTTGTTCGGATTGTACACGTGATTGGCGGGATTGGGATAACAGATGGGCATCGGGACGGTGGAGTAGTCTCCGACCAACAAGACGTACTCGATGCCCCAGGTCGCGTAGTAGTTCCTCAGGAAGTTCCTGATCTGCTCGGTCAGGTCGGTTCCCGGCTGGGTCGCGATCTCGCTGTCAGTTATGAGCACGATCCTGACGCTGTGTCCCAGAGCCTCCTTCCACGCCGGGAAGTCCGATGAGGTGATCGCGCCGACGAGGCCCTCCGCCGTGATGACGACATAGTCGTACGTCTCGCTTCGGGTTCCTGCCGCTCCCTCATCGACCGAATAGAGTTCGGCGATCTCGCGGTAGTTTGCGAAGAGCCTCGATGCCTTTTCGTCCGCCGCGCGGTCGAGGAGGAGCCGGCCGGCCCGCTCGGCCTCCTCGCCTCCGGGTTCCGGTAGCGTGAAGCCAATCGCTATATCGGCCTCGTTGTGGATGCTCAGGCGGCCCGATTGGGGATGGTAAGCGAGGGGACAGAACGAGACCGATGCGTAGGAGTACTTGCGCAGCGTCCCCGCCCCCGCCATCCACGCGATCTTCTCGGGGAACGGAGCATCGCTGTGGTAGACGGCATTGTTGTTGACCGCCCATTCGCGGTTCATCTCTCGCATTGCTTCCTCGAATCCGGGTGGGTCGACCAGGGGCAGCATCGGCGGGAAGGGCTCAATCTCGTGTGTTCCGGGCACAGTGGTGGTTCGGGTGCTCAAGACCTCTACCGATTGCGCCCGTGCTCCCGGAGGCAACGCGATGAGGAACCTCTTCATCGGGAGCGCCGGCTTTCCGGGAACCATGAAATAGCCGTAGCCTTCCATCTCGACACGCCGGCCCTCGGGTGTCCCCGTTGCTCGGTAGTCGCCTGCATGCAGAGTGACTGTGATCCTGTTCGGTTCCATGGCGAATCCGGTTGCCTTCGGCACGGATGCGTCCCGGCCGGCGGCCGGAGCCGCGAAAGCGACGAGGACGAGCAACATTGTGAGGAGCCTACTGTGGTTCATCGGGACGTCCTTTCGGCAACCGCGTCTCGGCGAGCAACCCTGGTTGTTTCCATTTTACCACAGCCAACCCGAAACCGGGAACGCGACCGATCGATGGGGAAGCCTGGCTGCTGCCGAAGAACGCCCGATCATCCCGGCCCTCCCCCCCACCCAAGAAAGACGGCCACCTCCCCCCAAGGAGAGGTGGCCGCCCTTGACAACGGTCATGCCATACTAGCGCACGAGGACGAGCTTCCGGGAGAGCCTCTCCTTCCCCGTGTCGAGCCGGTAGAGATAGATGCCCGAACCGACAGGCTCGCCGGCATCGTTCTCGCCGTTCCACGTCGCGCTCCGGGAACCGGAGACCTTCTCGTTCCGGATCAGGGTCTTCACCGTCCGCCCGGCCACGTCGAAGATCCGAAGCGTCACCCTCTGCCCCGGAGCGGGAACCGAGAAGCGGATCTCGGTCGACGGGTTGAACGGGTTCGGCACGTTCTGGGCGAGGAGAACGCGCTCGGGCGCGGCACCGCTCCCCCCCTCCACCGCCGTGCTGAAGTCCCAGATCGAGATCGCGAAGTCGTCCACCGCGGCCTCGACCACCGAGCCGGAGCCCTCGTCGCTCGCGATGAACCGGAAGCGGACGTTCGACGTCAGGTCGATATGATCGTGCAGCGGGAACGAGTATCGGGTCCAGGCGTTCCGGCTCTCCGAGGTGTTCTCGAGGTAGACCCAGCTCGTCCCGCCGTCGTCCGACGCCTGCACCTCCCAGATGTCCTCGCCCGGAGAGGAGCCCATGCTGTTCGTGTACCAGCGCCAGTACGAAACGAAGGCGATCGTGTGGCCCGACAGGTCGTACACCGGCGAGAGAAGGGTCGTCTTGCCGCCATCGATGTCGTAGGTGCCGATGCTCGTCCCGGCGGCAAGCCCGGTGGCGTAGCAGTTCACGCCGGGCGCCGGCGTGTGGTCGTCCTCCGGCTGGCAAGGCGTGCCGCCCGACCAGGTCCCCTGCGGGTTGCCGCGCTCCCACATCCCCGTCGTGGCGTCGTCGCCGGCGACTCCGGCGGTCCAGCCGCGGTCGATCTCGAAGTCGTCCTCGATGATCGTCAGAACGGACCCGACGAAGAAGGAGTGCGCGCTCGCGGGCGCTGTGCTCGGATGGGTCTTGCGGTACCCGTCCGTGTCCTCCGCCACGAGGTAGTAGTCCACGAACGTTCCCGGCGGCTGCGCGGGGATGAACCCCTCGTACTCGTCCGGGTTCCCCGTCGCCGTCAGCGGAGCGGTCTGGTATCCGGAGCCCGCGTCGTAGCGAACCAGGAGCGAGTCCGGGTTCAGGGTGCCCGCCGCGCTGATCGAGGCGACCACGCGGTACGGGTTCGTGTAGTCCTCGGTGTCCGAGAGGGGCGTATGGACGATCCCCACGCGGAAAGGCTCGGCCAGGGTCGCGACGAGCCCGACCGCGGTCTTCACCGAGTTCCTGGCGAGCGCCGGGCTGTTGTAGCTGAGCCCCACGATGTCGCTGGTCGTGTGGATGTACGGGCTGTAGTCCCCCGTGTCCTCGAAGAAGAGGATCGCGTTGTAGCCGGCGGCCCAGAACGAGGCGTGGTCGCTGCTCGCCCCGCCGGGAAGCGATCCGTCGACGCACGAGAACCCGGGCACGTAGTCGGCCGCCGCCTGGAACGCCGCGTCGCGGATCCAAACCGATCCGGAGTTGTCGATGATGTCGAGGTCCATCGCGTCGCCGCCGGCGAGATAGCCGATCATGTCGACGGCGACCGCCGCGACGATGTCGTCGCCCCGCGCCGCCGCGTCGCCCGCGTACGCCTCGCTCCCGTAGAGGCCGACCTCCTCGGCGCCGAACGCGATGAAGGTGATCGTGTAGTTGAAGTCGTACCCGCATAGAACGCGGGCCGCCTCGATCGCGCACGCCGTCCCGGATGCGTTGTCGTCCGCGCCCGGGGCGTTCGTGTACTGGGACGGCGAGATGGAGTCCTCGTGGCCGCCGATGATGACGACCTTGCTCGGGTCTCCCTTCCCCGGGATGGTCGCCACGACGTTCGGCTTGTAGCTCCCGCCGATCGTGTGGAAGTGAACGCTGTCGATCCCGAACGATTCGAACTTCGCCTTGATCCAGTTGGCCGCCGCTTGGCAGCTGTCCGTCGTGCAGTAGCGCGTCTTGAAGTCCTGGAACCGCTG
>JBDRFQ010000039.1:0-2740 GCA_043818685.1 Candidatus Eiseniibacteriota bacterium | reverse complement strand
CGGCAGGTGATGACCGAGACCGTCTTTCTCGGGCTCATCGGCTGCGGGCTCGGCCTCCTCCTCGGCGGGGGGATCTCCTATTATTTCCAGATCCACGGCATCGATCTTCGCCATTTCTACCGGGAGGGGCTCGCCGTGTCGGGCCTCGCGATCGCGACCGAGATCCGCACCCGGGTCACTCTCCCGATGCTCCTTTGGGTCGGTGGGATCGTTTTCGGCGCAACCCTCCTCCTCGGAATCTACCCGATGAGGCGGGCGGTCAGGCAGTCCATCACAGACGCGCTCAGGTGACGATGAACGAGAAACCGCCTCTTGTGATCGAGACGAAGGACCTCACGAAGGACTACGGCAACCACGAGGTCGTGGTCCACGCGCTTCGGGGCGTGAGCCTCCGCATGGAGAGGGGCGAGTTCTCGGCGATCGCCGGGCCGTCCGGCTCGGGGAAGAGCACGCTTCTCAACATCCTCGGCGGCCTCGACCGCCCGACGGAGGGCCGTGTGCTTTTCGAGGGGCGCGACATCTCGAACCTCTCCGCAACGGAGATGAGCCGGCTCCGCCGCGAGAGGATCGGGTTCGTCTTCCAGCACTACAACCTCGTCCCGGTCTTCACGGCGCTCGAGAACGCCGAGTACGTTCTCATGCTACAGGGGGTGGCACAAGACGAGAGGAAGGAGCGGGTCTTGCGTCTTTTTCAAGAGGTCGGGCTCGACGACCTCGAAAGCCGCTTTCCGCACGAGCTGTCCGGCGGGCAGCAGCAGCGGGTCGCCATCGTCCGGGCGATCGCGCCGGAGCCGGCGATCGTTCTCGCCGATGAGCCGACGGCGAACGTGGACTCCCGGTCGGCCGGGCGCCTCCTCGATCTGATGCGCCGGCTGAACGAGGAGAAGGGGGCGACCTTCCTCTTCTCCACCCACGACCCGCTGGTGATGAACCGATCGAGGCGGCTCATTCTTCTTCGCGACGGCCAGGTCGCGGACGACGGTCCGCCGGACAAGGTTCTGCGTGAATAGCCTGGGTTGCGCACGTGCTTCCCGCTCTCGTCCGGCGGTCATCGCGCTGCTCGTGGCGCTCTTCGGGGGGGCGGCTCACGCCTTCTGGGGGGACACGCGGGGGGCGATTGGGGCGGACGGGAGCTTCCGCTCCATCCCGCTCTACCTGGACGCATCCCGGCTTCCGCGGGCGCTCGCGCCCGATGGGGACGAGCGGCTCGTTCAGAACGAGCTCCGCATCGTCGCGGCGGGGAGACCGTTCGCGCGGATCGCGTACGAGATCCATGCGGTCCAGACCGTGAACCTGATCGAAGAGGACGGGGGGCTTGCTTCGGAAGGGGCGGCGATCCTCTCCGAAGCGCCGTCCCGCGTCCGCTACCGCGCCCTCGACCTCACCTCGGACTGGCTCGAAGAGGAGCACGCGACGGGGAGCCTCTCGATCGACCATCTCTTGGTCGCGCTCTCGCTCGACCGGGCGGACATCGTCGTCGGCCGCCAGGCGATCACGTTCGGGAAGGCGTACTTCTGGAACCCGCTCGACGTCTTCGCGCCGTTCGACCCGCGCCGCTTCGACCGGGACTACAAAAGGGGCGTCGACGCGGCGCGGATCGACGTTCCTTTCGGGAGCTTTTCGGGGGTTACCGTGGTCGGGGTGGCGGGCGACCGGGTGCGATCCGGCGAGGCGGAGGGAGAGGAGAAGGCATGGAGCGCGTCGGGCCACGGATCCGCGCTGGTGGGGCATGTCTACACGACCAGGTCCGGCTTCGACCTCGCGGTTCAGGCGGGGAAGGTGTACGGCGGGCGGCAGGCGGGCGGGGCGATTGCCGGCGAGATCGGACCGATCGAGGTCCGCGCGGAGGGGGCGTACCTCCGGGCGTCGGGCGATCCCGATCCGCTCCCGGCGCCCCTGACCGGCGCGGTGATCGAGAACCACGGCACCTTCGTGCTCGGGCTCGGCCGCTACTACGCGAGCACGCTTCGGCTCGAGGCGGAGGTTCTGTACAACGGGCTCGGCGATCCGGACGACCGGATCGCTTCGCTCGCGCGGGTCGCGGCGGGGGGGGCGTTTCACGCGAGCCGTTTTCTCGCGGGGGGCCTCGCGACCTGCGACATCACCCCCATCGTCGGCGGAAGCGCGGCGGCGATCGTCTCTCTCGACGACGGTTCGTTCCAGGTCCAGCCCGGCCTCCGCTGGTCGACCGGCGACAACTCGGAGCTTCTCGCGGGGGCCGTGCTGAACGCGGGAGAGGCGCCCGACCCGCTCCCCCGAAGCGAGTTCGGCACGTACCCGGACTTCTACTACGCGGAGTTCAAGGTCTATTTCTGATTCTGCGGCGCCTCTCTCTACGAGGCGCGAATCCGGTAGAGGGAGAGGGCGGGGCCTCGCATGTCTCCCCCCGGCTCCCAGGTCCTCACGAGAGAGACGCGTGGATCGGCGAGGAGGCTCTCGTAGCCGAGCTTCTCGCGGAGCGTCATGTAGTACACCGGCGAGTCGGGCGGGTACCAGCGCGCCTCGTAGACGCCGCGGAGCGTGTAGCTGGAAACGAAGAAGTACTCCACCCCGCGGTCGATGAGCGCGCTGGCCTCCGACAGGGTGCGGCGGAACATCTGGCGGACCCAGGGTTCGTCCTCGCTCTTTTCGCGAACATCGGGCGGCATCGCGTCCGGCCAGACCGGTTCGGCGGCGACCTCGGCGACGGGGACCACGCGGTAGAGCCTTCGCTTCCCGAGGCGGCGGCGCGCCTCCTCGA
>JBDRFQ010000038.1:0-5638 GCA_043818685.1 Candidatus Eiseniibacteriota bacterium | reverse complement strand
CCGGTTCAGCACAACTCCGCTGATCGGCGCGCGGATCTCGGTGTAGGCGAGGTTTCTTCGGGCCCGTTCGAGGTTCACCTCGGCGGACCTGCGGGTGGCGGCGGCCGCCGCGTGGGTGTACTCCGCGGCCGAGTACTCGCTCTCGGTCGCAGCCTGGCCATCATAAAGCAGCCGCGTGCGGTCGAGATCACGCTTCGCCTGTTCCAGCTCCGCCCGGCTCTTGTCCACGCTCGCCTCGGCCGTGCGCACCTCCAGCTCCAGAAGCGCGGGATCGATGCGGGCGATCAGCTGGTCCTTCGCCACCCGGTCGTTGAAGTCGACGTAGATCTCCGCGATGATTCCGGAGACCTGCGTGCCGACCTCGACGGTGGTGGTCGCCTGAAGGGTCCCGGTGCTCGAGACCACGGACACCAAGTCCCCGCGGGAGACCTCGACGAACCGGTATGCGCCTTCATCGACGTTCCTCTTCGCCGCCGCTCTCCACACGAGCATCGCCACCACAACCCCGAGGGCGACAAGAACCACCCGCTTCTTCATCTCGTCTCTCCGTTTCCGGGCCGGAGCGGCCCGCCCATTCGCCCGCTCGTCGGGTTCGCGGCCGGCCGGTCAGTCCGCCTGCGGTCCGGCCAAGGAAACCCGGAACTCGAGCGAGAGCCCCTCGGGGACCGGCGGCCTCCCGCCGCCGCGGCCGCCTCCCCCGCCGAACCCGCCCCTCCAGTGCGACCCCGACCGCGTACGGCCTGAGCTCGTCCCTCTCGAGATGACCAAAGCGTCCTTCGCATCCCCGTCCGGCCCGAGCCCGACGGCGAGTCGGGCCAGAAGGACCCGGCGGACGAGCGCCCGGTAGTCGGTCGTCATGCACAGGTAGAGGTATTTCTCGTCGTTCAAGAGCGCGAGGGAGACCGGACTCCCCTCGAGGTGCGTCCAGGCCCCGTCCCACTCGTCGGGCACGCCGTCGATCACGATCTCGCGGTCGAGCGGCGCGCTCTCGAGCCTCTCTTCTCCACAGCCGAGAACCGCCGCCGCCAGGCCGGCGAGGACGGCCGCGATCGACAACGGGCTCCATCGAGCCCCTTTCGATGAACGCGCGGTTCCCACGGCAGGTCCCTCCTTCCTTGCCCCCGAACGCGGAAGCGGAGGGAAACCATCGGTGAGAAAGGAGACGGGGCCTGCCCCTACTCGCCGACCAGCCTTCCGACGACCGGGAACCGATCGAGAAGATCTTCGCCGTGGGGGGCCTCGGCGAGGCCGGCGGTCAGGTCGGCACCGGCCCGGTGCAGCACCTGATGGACCCCGTTCCGCCAGAGGAAGCTCGAGGAGACATCGTAGACGAGCCCGCGTAAGGCGATCAGCGCCCGCCTCCCGTTCCTGCCGTCGCATGCGCGGAGCTCTTCTCGTGTGAACACCCGGTCTTCCATTCAGGCTCCCCCGGCGCACGGCTCTCCGGCAGCCGCTGAGGGGGCGCCTCCGCGGCGCCCCCCGGGTGTCCGCCTTACTTGAAGAACTTCGACACGAAGGGCGATGTCTCCCCCCGGCGGAGGAAGTGTCCCGAAGGCCCCTCCCCGAGGAACTCGGAGAACCAAGACTCGTGCTCGATCTCCTCGTTCAGGATCGCGAGAGCCAGCTCGTACGTCCTGTGGTCCTTCCCCGCGGTCATGTTGCAGATGTGGGTGTATCCCCTCACCGCGCACCGCTCCGCCTCCACGAGAACTTTCAGGATCGCCTTCACGTCGGTCGGGTCCTTCGGAAGCCGCGCCGGCGGGCAGGCCGACATGTCGTGGAATTCCTTCATGTCGTCCGGCAGCTTGCCTCCCAGCTCGTAGATCCGGGGGACGAGCGCCTCGAAGTGGTTCCGGTCCTCGATGCGCGCCGTCTCGGCGATCTCCTTGACCCCTTCACCCTCGAGACCGATGAGGTTCGCGCGGAGAATTGTGTAGTAGTAGAACGTGGTCAGCTCGGCCGCCGCGTTCTTGACCAAGAGCTCGAGAAGCTGCTCCACCTTGATGCCCGACTTTTCCACCATTTCCCTGGCTACTTTGCCCATGACCGATCTCCTTTCTCGTTTCGGATGCTCTGCTCCTTACGGGGGGTTCACTTCGCGCCGCCCGCGGCCGGTCCGTCTCAGGCCGGCTCCGTCCTGCCCGCCTTTCCGCGGCCCGCGCCGTTTCTCCGGCTGCACTCGGGGCACAGACCGCGAAACTGGATCGAGTAATCGAAGACGTTGAAGCCCGTTCTGCGGCGATCCGGAAGAGGAATCCGGTTCAGCGAGGGATCTTCGAGGTCGACGAGACGATCGCAGGAGAGGCAGACGAGATGGTGATGCCGCTCGATGTTCGGATCGTACCGGCAGGCGCCTCCCGGATGGCAGGTCTTGCGGGCCACCCCGAGAGCCACGAGAAGCTCGAGAGTCCGGTAGACGGTCGTGTGCGACGTGCTCGGCAACCTCCTCCTGATCCGACGGTGAACCCGGTCGGCCGTCGGGTGGTCCCCCGCGGAGAGGAGGGCCTCGAAGATGACCCTTCGCTGGGCGGTAACTGGAAACCCGCGCCCCCGACAAAGCTCCTCGAGCTCCTCGATCCGCTCCTGCTTCGACCGGTTTTCGCTCCTCATCCTAGTTGCAAATCTTTTTCATCTGCGACTGTTTGTCAAGGGGAATCGCGTGCGCCCGCGGCAACAATCGCGTGCGGAGCCCGGCCTAGGAGACCCGGCGGATGACCAGGATGGTCATGTCGTCCGACTGGGGGCGGGTCCTGGCGTGCGCGCGCACCGCGGCGACGAGCGCGTCGATCAGCGTCTCGGCCGGGTCGTTCCGGTGCTCCCGGAGGAGCTCGAGCAGCCTCCCCTCGCCGAACTCCTCCCCCACCTCGTCGCCGGTGTCGTCCATCGCCTCGGTGATCCCGTCCGAGTAGGCGACGAAGAGATCGCCGGGCTCGAGACGGATCGTGTCGTCGTCGTACACGGACTCCTCGAGCGCGCCGAGCATCATCCCCCCCTTCCCGAGGCGGACCGGTTCGCCGGCGCTGGAGAAGAAGAACGGGTGATCGTGACCTGCGCTGCAGTAGCAGAGGCGGTGATCCGCCGTGTCGAGAACGCCGTAGAAGAGGGTCGCGAACTTCACCGGATCGGTGCTATGGAACAGGAGGCGGTTCGAGCGCTCCATGCACTCGCGCGGGACGCAGTTCATGAGGGACTGCCCCCGGATCGTCGCCTGGAGGTTCGCCATGAGGAGCGCCGCCGGCAACCCCTTACCCGTGACATCGCCGAGACAGAAGGCGAGGCGTCCCCCGTCGATTCGAATGAAGTCGAAGTAGTCGCCGCCGACGTCCTGCGCGGGGTGCGAACGTCCAGCGATGTCGTAGCCGGGAAGCTGGGGGGCCTCTTTCGGGAGGAGCCGCTCCTGAATCTCGGTGGCGAAGCGGATCTCCTGCCGCATCTGGAGCAGCGCTTTCTCTTCTTCGTAGAGGCGCGCGGTCTCGACGACCTGGGCGGACTGCGCCGCGAGAATCGCGAGGAGGCGCTGATCGTCGATCGTGAAGCCGCCGCGGTCCTTCTTGTTGTAGACGGTGAGGACCCCGGTGAGCTCCCCCTTCACCAGGAGCGGCACGGCGAGCAGCGAGCGGATCAAGACGTCCCAGCGGACGCCTCGGAAGCGATCGTCCCCCTTCGGATCGTTCACGAGAAGCGGCTTCTTGTGGATCTGCATCCAACCGAGAAGGGACTTGTCGAACTGGTAGGCCGCCTGCGTGCTCGTCGAGGTGGTCATACGCGTGCGGACGAGGGTCTTGAGCATGTCCTGGCTCGTCTTTCTCTCGACGAGCTGGACGACCCCCTGCTCGGCGCCTACCGCGCGGAGCGACCTCTTGACGATCGTGTTCATGATCTCCTGCGAGTCGAGCGAGGCGCCGATCTCTCGCGATAGATCGTTCAGAGTCGCGAGCTCTTCCACCGCCCGGCGGAGCCTCTTGTTCTCCTCGACGATCGCGGACGGGTCGGGGCGCTCGCCCTCGCGGGGCGTCATCGTCCGCCCCCCCGGCGGAGACCGCCGCGGCTCAGTGCGCAGTTCTTCATTCGGATTCACCTCGTCCCAAGGCCCGTGAAAACGTCCGTCTCTATCCTATCCGCGCGGCCTCCCCTTCTCAAGGCTTTCCTTCAACAAACGCGCACCCCGGCTTCCGTGATATACTCGCTTTCTCGCGAAAGGAACCGGCGTATGCGCCCGAAGAGGAGAAGCTCCATGCTCGTTCCCACCATCGTTCTGGGGGTCCTCGCCTGCCTGCTCTTCTGGATCGGATACTCCCGGGGAGACGCGTCCCACGTCCGGGGCGCGCGAATCGCGCTCACCATGGTCGTCGAGATCCTCCCCCTCCTCGTCTTCGCGTTCCTCGTCGCCGGGATGGTCCAGGTTCTCATCCCGCAGGAGACGATCCAGCGCTGGGTCGGCGGGGGCTCCGGGATGCGCGGGATTCTGCTCGGCACCGTCGCGGGGGGCCTTGCACCGGGCGGCCCGTACGTGAGCCTCCCGATCGCCGCAGGGCTTCTCCGCTCGGGTGCGGGAGTGGGAACGATGGTCGCGTTTCTCACCGGCTGGTCCCTCTGGGCGATCGGGCGGCTTCCGATGGAAATCGGGATTCTCGGGTGGAAGCTCACGCTCGTTCGCGTGGCGAGCACGTTCTTCTTCCCGCCGATCGCAGGCTGGATCGCCCACACCGTGTTCGGAGGCCGTTGAGGGAGACCTCGCTTCTTATCTCTTGAAGTAGCTGATCACGCTCAGGATGAGCTCGTCGAGGTTGACCTTCGGCTCGAAGCCGACGGTCTCGCGGACCCGCCCGAGGTCCGGGACGCGGCGCTGCATGTCCTCGAACCCCTGCTCGTACGCCTTCTCGTAGGGAACGTACTCGATCGGAGAGTTGGAGCCGGTCAGGTCCTTCACTCGCGCGGCGAGATCCTCGATCGTGATCTCGTGGTCCGAACCGATGTTGAAGATCCTCCCCACCGCCATGTCGCTCCGGGCGAGGCGCACCACTCCTTCCACCACGTCGTGAACGGAAGAGAAGCAGCGGCTTTGCTTCCCGTCGCCGTAGACAGTGATCGGCACGCCGAGGAGCGCCTGCTTCACGAACCGGGGAAGGACCATCCCGTACTGCCCGGTCTGGCGCGGCCCGCAGGTGTTGAAGCAGCGCACCACCACCACCGGCACCTTCTTTTCGCGGTGGTAGGCGAGGGCGAGGATCTCGTCGACGACCTTCGTCGACGCATAGCTCCATCGGTTCACCGTCGGCGAGCCCATCAGGCGGTCCTGATCCTCGCGGAACGGGAGCGAGTTCGACTTGCCGTAGATCTCCGACGTGGAGAAGAGAATCACCTTCTTCTTCCCGCGGTTCGCCTGCTCGAACACGATCTCGGTTCCGCGGATGTTGATCTGAATCGACTTGAGGATATTCTCGATCACGTACGTGACCCCGACCGCCGCGGCGAGATGGTAGACCACGTCCGACTCGTCGATCAGGTCGCCCATCACCTCTTCGTTGAGGATCGTGTCGATGACGTACCGGAAGCGCGGGTGCTCTTCGAGGTGAACGATGTTCTCGAAGGAGCCGGTCGAGAGATCGTCGATGATCGTGACCTCTTCCCCTTCGGC
>JBDRFQ010000037.1:0-3695 GCA_043818685.1 Candidatus Eiseniibacteriota bacterium | reverse complement strand
GCTCGTAGCCGATGCGGATGCCGAGGTCGATCGACGGGCCGACGACGAGAGGCTCACCCTCGTGAAGGCGGGAGAGCGCCTGAACGATCTCCGGAAGATAAGCCGGGACGACCGCGGCGATCACCGACCCCTCGATCGGCTTCCCGGCGGCGCGGAGCTCGGCGAGCGCCTCGCCGATCAGATCCGCGGCCTGGCCCCCGCCCCCGAAGCGCTCCGTCCGCACGTTCCGGACCCCGGCGACCGCCTTCCGATCAAACAGCGCGACCGCCGTCTCCGTGTTCCCCATGTCGATCGCTATGCGCATCACGAGTCGCTCTCCGATGACAGCACCCGCGTCACCTCGCCCGCGAGGACTTCGCGGGGGCCGTCGGGCGCGGAGACGACGAGGCCGCCGGAGGGACCGATGCCGATCGCGGTTGCGATGAGCGTGCGCCCCCCCCCGAGATCGAGGGTGACCGTGCGGCCGGGAAGCGACGACCGCTCCTCGATCCGAGCGCGCAGGGGCTCGAAGCCGCGCGCCCCGAGCTCGTCGAGGTGCGCTTCGAGCCGGTTCAGGATCCCCGCGAGGAGGGGAGCGCGGACGAACGCACGCCCCGTGATCGTCCGGAGCGATGACGCCGCCGGCGGGAGCTCCCCTTTCTCCTGGTTCACGTTGAGGCCGATCCCGATGACGAGCGCGCCCCGATCGGACCGGTATTCCGAAAGGATCCCGCACACCTTCCGATCATCCGCGACGAGGTCGTTCGGCCATCGAATGCGAAGGCTCGGCCCGCCGCCGTCGGCGACCGCGTCCGCGACCGCGAGCGCCGCGACGAGGTTCGCGAGCGCGGCCTCCTCCGTGCCCCCGCGCGGCTCGATGAGAACCGAAAACAACAACGCGCGAAAGGGAGGAGCTTCCCACACCCGGTCGAGCCTCCCCCTCCCCTTTCTCTGCTCCTCCGCGGCGATCACGGTGCCCGCGGGCGCGTTCCAAAACGCCTCGCCTCGGAGAAGGCCGTTCGTCGAATCGACCGTCCGATAGACGTGGAGGCGCCGCCCGAGCGACCGGGTCTCGAGACGGGGAAGGACGTCGATATCGATGAGGCGGTCGCGCGTCCGCCCGCCGCCGCGGGGGATTGTCATCACGCCACTGCCTCGATGAGAAACGACACGTTCGCCGCCGGCGCCGAGTGGGTGAGCGCGCCGATCGAGATCCCGTCGGCGCCGAGCGCCGCCGCCTCGCGCACCTTCTCGAGGTTCATCCCGCCGGAGAGCTCGATGTAGGGACGATGCGCCTCCCGCCGGATCCTCCCGACCGCCGCGCGGACCGCCTCCGTTTCGAAGTTGTCGAGCATCACCTTCTCGACCCGAAGGGGGAGGACCTCCTCGAGCTCCTCGAGATTCCGCACCTCGACCTCGATCCCGATTTCCGGGCTCCTCCTCCGCACCGCCTCGACCGCCGCGCGGATTCCCCCCGCCGCCGTGATGTGGTTCTCCTTGATGAGGGCGAGATCGGCGAGGCTCGTCCGGTGGTTCGTCCCGCCCCCCGCCCGCACCGCCGCCTTCTCGAGGATCCGGAGGCCGGGCGTCGTCTTTCGTGTATCAAGGATCTCGACCCTTCCCCCCGCCGCCTCCACGAAACGCGCGGTGAGCGTGGCGACGCCGGAGAGGCGCATGATGAAGTTCAGGGCGACCCTCTCCGCCCGAAGGAGCGCCGAGGCGGCCCCCGCCACGCGGCAGACGGTCTCCCCCGCGCCCACCCTCTCCCCTTCCCGGCGGAGCCACACGATCGCGATCCCCGGATCGAGCGCCCAAAACGCCTCGTCGAAGAGGAGCGTCCCGGCGAGCACGGCCGGCTCTCGGAAAAGAAGGCGCCCCCTATTCCGCGCGTCGTCCGGCACGATCGCGAGCGTCGTGACGTCCTCCACCGCGCGGTCCTCGGCGAGCGCCCGCTGGACCGCCTCCCTCGCCGCCTCGCGGTATGCCTCGTCGACCGTGTGCGTCATCTCCGCCCCCGTCCGCCTTTCTTCGCGCTCCGCCCCCCGCCGGCCGCCCCCTCCCCCACGCGCATCTCGAAGATCCGGTCGCGAAGCGAGGCGGCCCTCTCGAACTCGAGGGCGCGCGCCGCCGCGATCATCTCCCTCTCGAGGATCGCGAGGATCTCCTCGCGCGTCATGTCGGGCCGGACGGCGATCTCCTCATCCTCGTCCTTCGACTCGACCCGCCGCGAGTCGGCGACCGAGGTGGCGAGCAGCACCTGCTCGACCGTCTTCCGGATCGAGCGCGGAGTGATCCCGTGCTCCTCGTTGTAGCGAAGCTGGATCTCTCGCCTCCGGTTCGTCTCGCGGACCGCCGCCTCGATCGAGCGGGTCTCCTTCTCCGCATAGAGGATCACCCGGCCGTCGATGTTCCGCGCCGCGCGCCCCGCGGTCTGGATGAGCGACGTCTCCGACCGCAAGAACCCCTCTCGGTCCGCGTCGAGAACCGCCACGCGGGAGACCTCAGGAAGGTCGAGCCCCTCGCGGAGGAGGTTCACGCCGACAAGCACGTCGAACTCCCCCGTCCGGAGCCCCCGGATGATCTCGACACGTTCGAGCGCGCCGATGTCCGAGTGGAGATAGCGGACGCGGATCCCCGCCTTCATCATGTACTCGGTGAGGTCCTCCGCCATCCGCTTCGTCAGGGTCGTGACGAGCATCCGGTCCCCCGACTCGACGCATCGCCTCGCCTCCTCCAAGAGATCGTCCACCTGCCCCTCGACCGGCCGCACGTCGATCCCCGGATCGACGAGCCCCGTCGGCCGGATGATCTGCTCGACGAGAACGCCCCCCGCCTTTTCGAGCTCGTAGTCCGACGGGGTCGCGGAGACGAAGACCGTCCGCGGGACGATCGTCTCGAACTCCTCGAACCGGAGCGGCCGGTTGTCGAGCGCCGAGGGAAGCCTGAAGCCGTACTCGACGAGCCGCTCCTTGCGCGAGCGGTCTCCGTTGTACATCGCGCGGATCTGCGGGACCGTCACGTGCGACTCGTCGATCACGACGAGCCAGTCCTCGGGAAAGTAGTCGAGGAGGCAGAGCGGCCTCTCGCCCGGCTTCCGCCCGGAGATCGGGCGCGAGTAGTTCTCGATCCCCGCGCAGGTCCCCGTCTCGCTGAGCATCTCGATGTCGAACCGGGTCCGCATCTGGAGCCGCTGCGCCTCGAGGAGCTTCCCCTCGGCGAGAAGCTCCGCGTGCCGCTCTCCGAGCTCCTTCTCGATCTCCTCGATCGCCCGCTCGAGCTTCACGGGGATCGTCACGAAGTGCTTCGCGGGATACACGCCGATATAGGGGATCTCCCTCGTGACGTTCCCCGTGACCGGATCGATCTCGCCGATCCGCTCGATCTCGTCGCCGAAGAGCGACACGCGGAGCGCCCTCTCCTCGTAGGCGGGCCAGATCTCGACGGTGTCGCCGCGCACGCGGAAGGTGCCTCGCTCGAGCACCGCGTCGTTCCGGCGGTACTGGATGTCGACGAGGCGGCGGAGCATCGCCTCGCGCCCGGCCTCCTCCCCCGTGCGCAGGTAGAGGAGCAGGCCGCGGAAGTCCTCGGGCGAACCGAGCCCGTAGATGCACGAGACCGACGCCACGATGATCACGTCGCGGCGCTCGAGGAGGCTCGCGGTCGCGCGGAGACGGAGGCGGTCGATGTCGTCGTTGATCGAGGCGTCCTTCTCGATG
>JBDRFQ010000036.1:0-2220 GCA_043818685.1 Candidatus Eiseniibacteriota bacterium | reverse complement strand
CCGGACCAGGTCGAGATCGAGGAGAAGGGATCGGGGTCGTTCGAGATGGAGCGGAGCGAGCGCGCCCTTCTCTTCCTCGACACCGCTCTCGACGAGAATCTCCTCGAGGAGGGGTTCGCCCGCGAGATGGTGAACAAGATTCAGTTCATGCGCAAAGAAGCGGGTTTCGATGTCGTCGATCGCGTCCGCGTCGTGTACGAGGGGAGCGACCGCCTCGCGCGCGCCGTGGAGCGCCACTCCGATCAGATCCGCGCCGACACGCTCTCCGTTTGCCTCGCGCGCGGCGAGGCCCGCGGAGAGAGCGTCGAGGAGTGGGATCTGAACGGCGAGCCGGCGCGGATCGCCGTTTCGCGGGCGTCCCCCGCGGCCGCCGGCCGGAAGGAAAGCGAAGGGGAGCAGAAGTGAACAAGAAACGACTCGCGCACTTCGAGGAACGGCTGCTCGAGGAGCGCGCGAAGCTTCTCCGGGATCTCGAGCAGCACCAGTCGTCTTCGAACCGCACGCAGAGAGACTCATCGGGCGATCTCTCCGCCTATTCGTTCCACATGGCCGACCTCGGGACCGACGCGATGGAGAGGGAGAAGTCGTTTCACTTCGCTTCTCGCGACACCCGCCTTCTCTATCACATCGATCAGGCGCTCGAGCGGATCCGGAAGGAGAGCTACGGGATCTGCGAGGACTGCGACGAGCCGATCGCCGAAGACCGCCTCGAGATCGTCCCCCACGCGCGTCTCTGCGCACCGTGCAAGGAGAAGGAGGGACAATCCGGCAAGTGAGAACACCGGCGTCCCTCGGAGCCGCCGTCGCGCTCCTCTTCGGAGGGGGGGCGGTTCTCCTCGATCAGGCCACGAAGGCGATCGTCACAGGGCGGCTCGGCGTCGGCCGGTCGGTCCCCGTTGCCGGCGATCTCTTCCGGATCACCCACGTGCGGAACCCGGGCGGGGCGTTCGGCCTCTTCCGGGAGCAGGGCGCTCTCTACACGGTCCTGTCGATCGCGGCGGTCGCCCTGCTCTTCTGGATCGTGCTTCGCGGGCGCCCCAGGACGCTCGGCGCGCGAGCCGCGATCGGTCTGGTTCTCGGCGGCGCGCTCGGGAACCTGATCGACCGGCTCCGGTTCCACCGGGTGGTCGACTTCCTCGATGTCGGCGTCGGCGATCTCCGGTGGCCGGTGTTCAACCTGGCGGACGTCGCCGTCGTCGCCGGCGTCGCTATCTTCTTGCTCGTGTCGATGAGGTCCGGGGATCCTTTCGGCGGTGAAGGAATTGACTCGGGAGGGGACGATCTCCATTAGGGTGCGCGAGGGGAGGGAGGCGGTCCGCCTCGACCGGTTCCTCGCGGAGGAAGCGGGATTCCCGTCGCGGGCGTTCGGTCAGAAGCTGATCCGCGAGGGGAGGGTTCGGGTCGACGGGCGGGTCGCGCGGGCGAGCCACCGGACCGCCGCGGGGGAGACGGTGACGGTCGAGATCCCTCCCCCCGAGCCGTCCCGCCTCGTGGCGGAGTCGATTCCGCTCGACGTGCGGTACGAGGACGAGGACCTCATCGTCGTCAACAAGCCGCCGGGGATGGTCGTGCACCCCGGCGCGGGGGTTCGTGTGGGGACGCTCGTGCACGCGCTCCTCGGCCGGTGCGGAAGCCTCGCCGACTCCGGGGAGCCGGCGCGGCCCGGGATCGTCCACCGCCTCGACAAGGACACGTCGGGCCTTCTCGTCGCCGCGAAGACCCGGACGGCGCACCTTTTCCTCGCGCGCGCGATCGAGAGGCGCGAGGTGGAGAGGCGCTACCTCGCCGTGGTCTGGGGCTCCCCCCCGGAGGAGGGGACGATCCGCGCGCCGATCGGGCGATCGCGGCGCGACCGGAAGAAGATGGCGGTGACCGAGGGGGGGAGGGCGGCCGTTTCCCGGTTTGAGTTGCGGGAGCGATTCCCGTACGCTTGTCTGATGGAGGTGGCGCTCGAATCGGGCCGGACGCACCAGATCCGGGTCCACTTCGCCCACGCGGGACACCCGGTCTTCGGCGACCCCGCGTACGGCGGAAGGCGGAAGGCCCTCGGCGCGCTTCCCGGTGAGCAGCGCCGGGCGGCGGAACACGCGCTCGGCGCGATCGACCGCCAGGCGCTTCACGCGTGGCGGCTCCGCTTTCGGCATCCGCGCACCGGGGAGGAGATGGCCTTCGAGGCGGATCCGCCCGAGGACCTGGCGAAGCTCGTCGAGCTTCTCCGAC
>JBDRFQ010000035.1:0-21274 GCA_043818685.1 Candidatus Eiseniibacteriota bacterium | reverse complement strand
GGTCCGGGGGGGCGAGGCGAAGCGCGTGACGAGCGGCCACGGCGGCGCGCAGGGCCCGCTCTGGGCGCCCGACTCTCGGCGCATCGCCTTCGCGCGAAGGGTGGTCGTCTCGCCGGACTTCGCGCCGGCGAAAGGGGACGGCGAGGATCCGAAGAGCGGACCGCCGAGGGCAAAGGTATACGGGCTCGTCAACGAGAAGTCGTCCGGGCGGATTGCGGACGAGCTGCTCTTTCGGCACTGGGATTCGTGGAGGGACCGGCGGCGGAACCACGTCTTCCTGGTCGACGCCGACACCGGGCGGATGCGGGACGTCACCCCGCACGACTGCGACGCGCCGCCGATCTCGCTCGGCTCCGAGCGCGACTACGACTTCAGCCCGGACGGCCGCGAGATCGCGTTCGTGATGAACCCGGACGAGGTGGTCGCCCGCTCGACGAACAACTGCATCTTCGTGCAGAAGATCCGGGGAATCGCGATGGACGGGGAGGCGAAGTGCGTGTCCACTTCCGAGGCGTGCGACTGCCACCCCCGCTACGCCCCGGACGGTTCATATATCTATTATCTCGCCATGGATCGTCCCGGATACGAGGCGGACAAGAACCGGATCAAGGCATACGATCGGAAGACGAAGAAGACCGCGGTTCATCTGGAGAGGTTCGACCGGAACCCCCACGCGTTCGAGATCGCCCCGAACGGCGCGCTTCTCTTCGCCGCGCAGGACCGCGGGCGGATCTCGATCTACCGGTTCGAGGCCGGGGCGAACCGCATCAGGCAGCTCACCTTCGGCACGACGAACTCGTTCTTTCGGGGGATACCCGGGTCGAGCGACCTCCTCGTGGGCCGGGAGACGACGACCGCGCCCCTCGACCTCTACCGGCTAACGCCGGACCGCGGCATCCCGCCGTTCCTCGGGGCGGGGGACGCGCCGGAGTGGATCCCGGCGGACGCGGGCGCGGCGGTGAAGCGCCTCACGAACTGCGGGGGCGTTCTCGCGCGTGCGCGGATGAACGGGGCGGAGGAGTTCTGGTACCCGGGGGCCGGGGGAACTCCCGTTCAGGGGTTTCTCATCCGCCCTCCCTCCTTCCGCGCGGGGGCGAAGCACCCCCTCATCCTTCTCCTCCACGGTGGCCCGCAGTCCGCGTTTCTCGACCAGTTCCACTATCGTTGGAACGCGCAGCTTTTTGCGGCGCGCGGTGCGGTCGTCGCGATGCTGAACCCGCGCGGCTCGACCGGCTTCGGGCAGCGCTTCACCGATCAGATCAGCCGCGACTGGGGAGGACGCTGCTTCGAGGACATCCGGCTCGGGGTCGACATCATCCTCCGAAAATACCGCTTCGTCGACGGCAAGCGCATGGCGGCGGCCGGTGCGAGCTTCGGCGGCTTCCTCGTCAACTGGATCGCGGGGCAGACAGGCCGCTTCCGCGCGCTCGTCTCGCACGACGGGATCTTCAACGCCGAAACGATGGCGTACACGACCGAGGAGCTCTGGTTCGACGAGTACGAGCACGGCCGCCTGCCGCACGCGAACCGAAGGGCGATCCTCAAGTTCAGCCCGCACCTGAACGTCTCGAAGTTCCGAACGCCCACCCTCGTGATCCACGGGGACCGGGACTTTCGCTGTCCCATCTCGGAGGGGATCGGGATGTTCACCGCGCTCCAGGTGATGGGGGTGCCGTCCCGGTTCCTCCACTTCCCGGACGAGGGGCACTGGGTCTTGCAGCCCGCGAACGCGGAGGTCTGGTACCACGAGGTGATCGGCTGGATGATGAAGCACATCGAGAAAGCGCCGCGGGAGGCGGGGAAGCGCGGCGCGCCGGCGAAGCGCCGCGGCAAGAAGGCCCGCGCGAGAAGGCGCTGATCGAAGGGCGACGCTGCATGGACGAGAAGAAGACGCGCATCGAGAAGGACTCGCTCGGCGAGGTGAGGGTGCCGGAGGAGGCGCTCTACGGCGCGCAGACCGCGCGCGCGGCGGAGAACTTCGCGGTGTCCGGCATCCGCCCGTGGCGCGCGTTCATCTGGTCGATGGGGACGATCAAGAGGGCCGCGGCAGAGGTCAACCGGGATCTCGGCCTTCTCGACATGGAACGCGCAGGGGCGATCGCTCGGGCGGCCGGGGAAACGGCCGGCGGGATGTGGGACGGCGAGTTCGTGGTGGACCCGTTCCAGGCGGGGGCGGGGACGAGCCACAACATGAACGCGAACGAGGTGATCGCGAATCGGGCGACGGTTCTCCTCGGCGGGAAGCCGGGCGAGTACCGGGTTCACCCGAACGACCACGTCAACATGAGCCAGTCGACGAACGACACGATCCCGGCGGCGATCCGGCTCGGGTGCCTGTGGCGCCTGGAGGAGCTGCTCGGGGCGGTGCGTGCGCTCGCGGGCGCGCTCCGCGAGAAGGGGGCGGAGTTCGACGACGTCGTGAAGTCGGGGCGGACGCACCTCCAGGACGCGGTCCCCGTGCGCCTCGGGCAGGAGTTCGGCGCGTACGCGAGGGCGGTCGAGCGGGACGCGGAGCGGATCGCGGCGGCGGCCGAGGGGCTCCGGCGGCTCGGGATCGGCGGGACCGCGGCGGGGACCGGCCTCAACGCGCACCCCGAGTACCACCAGCGGATGGTCGATCGCCTCTCGGAGATCACCGGGCTTCGGCTCGAGGGATCAGACGACCTGTTCGAGTCGATGCAGTCGATGGCGGACGCCGCGCACTTCTCCGGCGCGCTCCGCACGCTCGCCCTCACGCTCGTCCGGATCGCGAACGACTTTCGCCTCCTCGCCTCCGGCCCCTCGACCGGCCTGGACGAGATCCGCCTCCCCGCGGTGCAGCCCGGGTCGAGCATCATGCCGGGGAAGGTGAACCCGGTCCTCGCCGAAATGCTTGATATGGCGATGTTTCATGTGATCGGCTGCGACACGGCCGTCGCGCTCGCGGCGCAGGCGGGGCAGCTCGAGCTCAACGTCATGATGCCGGTGATCGCGCACAACCTCTTCGAGAGCATGCAGATCGTGATCGGGTCGGTCGCGATGTTCACCGAGAGGTGCGTTCGGGGCGCCCGTGCGAACCGCGAGAAGGCGGAAGGCTGGCTCGCGAGGAACGCGATCGTCGTGACCGCGCTGAACCCCCTCATCGGGTACGCCGCGGGCGCCGCGCTCGTGAAGGAGGCGATCGCGAAGGGGGCGACGATCCGAGAACTCGCGGTGGAGAAGGCGCGCGCCGGGGCGCTCGAGCACCGGGACGGCACGCGCGCCGTCACGCCCGACGAGATCGACTCCGCCCTCCGCGACCTTCGGAGGCTCACCGAAGGGGGCATCGCGGGGTAGGGACTGGGGGGACGAGCCGAAGCGCCTTCCCCCTTCCCGGCGCGCCCGTGTTGACCGCCGTCCCGGGCCGTCGCCCTTGACATTTCGAGGTGAACCCGCGCGGGGAGGTGCCGCGTGCATAACCCGGGCTGGAAATCGTGTCGCCGACTTCGAGAGATGGAAGGCCGTGTTCGACTCTCACGCCGCCGCGCACCGGGCGGCCGGCCTCCGGCGACGCAATCATGCGAGGGCCCGGTGTGAGAGGGATGTCTGGGCCGGTGCCCCCTCCCCCCGGCCGCGAACGGCTGGACTCACGTTCGACTTCCCGACGGATCGAGGCTACCCCCACACGATCCGCCACATCTGCGCGACGAGGAAGGTGACGATGAAGCCCATCGCGACTGGAAGAAGCGTCGCAACCGCGGTCCACTTCCGGCTCCCCGTCTCCTTGAAGATCGTGTAGATCGCCGTGCTGCACGGATTGTGAATCAGGCTGAAGAGCATGAGGTTCACGGCGGTGAGAAGCGTCCACCCTCCCGCCCGGAGGAGATCCAGCGTGTCGCGCCCCGAGTCGAGCTCGAACATCACCCCCGCCCCCGAGCCGACCCCGGAGACCCCGGTCGCGAGAACGGTGAGCATGAGGATTGTCGGGACGACGATCTCGTTCGCCGGGATCGCCACGACGTAGGCGAGCAGGATCACGCCGTTCAGGCCGACGAGAACGCCGAACGGATCGAACACGCGGATCAGATGCTCGGCGAGGCTCGCGTCGGCGAAACGGATGTTCGCGGAGAGCCAGATCGCCGCCCCCGCCGGCACCGCGAAGACGACCGCACGCCAGAGGACGAACACCGTTCGATCGATGATCGACGTGTAGATCGTTTGCAGGATTCTCGGGGGCCGGTACGGGGGAAGCTCGAGGCTGAACGTGGAGATCTCCCCGCGGAGGAGCGTCCGCGAGAGCCCCCAGGAGACCGCGAGCGAGAGGGCGATCCCGAGGAGCGCAACGCCCACCACGGAGAGAGCCGCGACCAGCCCCGCGAGAACGGGCGGGACGAGCACGCCGACGAAGATCGTCGCGAGGAGGATCTGGGTCGGCCACCTCCCGTTGCAGAGCGAGAAGTTGTTCGTGACGATCGCGATGAGGCGCTCCCTCGGGCTGTCGATGATCCGAGTCGCGATGACTCCGGCCGCGTTGCATCCGAAGCCCATCATCATGCTGAGCGACTGCTTGCCGTGCGCGCCGAACTTGCGGTAGAGGTTGTCGAGGTTGAACGCGACCCGCGGAAGGTATCCGAAGTCCTCGAGCAGCGTGAAGAGCGGGAAGAAGATCGTCATCGGCGGGAGCATCACGCTTACCACCCAGGCGGTCGCGAGATAGATCCCGTCGATCAGGATCCCGTCGAGCCACCAGGGAAGCCCGGCCGCCCCGGCGAGCCCCTTGAGGAACGGGTGCCCCTTGTCGAGGAGGAGGCTCGCGATCCAGCCGGAGGGCACGTTCGCCCCGGCGATCGTGATCCAGAAGATCGCCGTGAAGAGCAGGAAGAGGATCGGGAAGCCCCACACGCGGCTCGTCACCACGCGGTCGACGGCGCGATCCCAATCGAAACGCGGCTTCTCGTCCGCTTGCGCGACCGCGCGGCCCGCGATCCGGGCCGCTTCGGCGTAAATCGACGCCATCAGCTGCTCGTGAAAGTCCCCGCCGACCTCCCATCGGAGGTTCTCCGCCGCCGCGAGGAGCCGCTCGCGGGCAGGCTCGCGCGAGGCGTCCATCAGCGCCCCTCCCTCTCCGCCCCGCCGGAAGCGCCCGCGGGCTCCGGCCCCGCGCGGGTGAGATCGCCGAGCTCGCCCTTCCGGACCGCTTCGGCGATCGTCCGGTCGCCATCGAGGAGGCGGAGCGCCACCCATCTCGCGTTCGGGAGCCCGGGAAACGCCGTCTTGATCTCTCCTGCGAGGCGCGAGACCGCGCCTTTCAGAGCGCGAGGCTCTTCCTCGAGGCGGCGCGGCTTCGGAACAACCTCGCCGGTCGCGACGCCGTGGATCTCCCGGAGAAGTCGGGGAATCCCCTCTCCGTAGCGGGCCGTCGCGGGGACGACCGGGACGCCGAGATCGCGGGAGAGAACGCGGTCGTCGATCCGGAGCCCGTGCCGCCTCGCCTCGTCCATCAGGTTCAGACAGACGACGACCCGGTCGGTGATCTCGAAAATCTGAAGAACGAGATTCAGGTTCCGCTCGAGGCGCGTGGCGTCCGCGACGACCACGGTCACGTCCGGGCGCCCGAAGAGGAGGAAGTCGCGCGCGATCTCCTCGTCGAGGCTCGTCGCGAGGAGCGAGTACGTTCCCGGAAGATCGACCATCTTGAAGCGGCTCCCGCCGTAGACGAAACCCCCCTCGGCTCGCGAGACGGTCTTCCCCGGCCAGTTTCCCGTGTGCTGGCGGAGCCCGGTGAGCGCGTTGAAGACGGTGCTCTTCCCGACGTTCGGATTCCCGGCGAGCGCGACCACGTAGTCCCAGTCCTCCATGTCCACGCCGAGCTTGCGGAGATTGCCCGCGTGATGGGCGGGGCAGGCCTCGCAGCCCGGGGCGGCCTTTCCCTTTACGTTCATTCGTTCGATCCCTCATCGATTCGCTTCACGAGAATTCGGTCCGCCTGCTCCGGGCGGAGCGCGATGACCGCCCCGCGGACGCGGTACGCGGTGAGGCCTCCGGTCGGGCTCTTCATCTCCGCGGCGATCCTCGTCCCGGGAAGGACGCCGAGATCCATGAGGCGCCGCCTCTCCGGGGCGCGGCAGGCGCGGGAGACCCGCACGACCTCCGCGCCCTCGCCCGGCCGGGGAAGGCTGAGCCTCTCCCCGGGCGCGCGCTCCGGCTCCTCTTCTGCTTCCGGGACCGGAACGACGGAGATGTTGGATGCGACGATCGGGGCGAGGATGTGCTCGTCCCCGTCGGCGAAGAAGCGGACCCTCTCCGGCGTCGACTCGGTGACGAGCGCCGTCATCCCCGGCCGGAGCCCGACCGCCACGAGCTGCGCGAAGACCGCCTCCGGCTCGTCCTCGAGGTGAACGATGCGGAGCGGGACGCGCGCGGCGGCCGCGGTCAGGGGCATGCCGCCGTGGAAGACGGTCTCGCGCGTCGGGGTCGGGATCGGGTCGCCGTGGGGATCGTGCGTCGGGCTTCCGAGCCGCGCGGCGAGCCTCTCCACGTCGGCGGGGGAGAGCTCGTGCTCCATCCGCTCCGCGCGGTCGTGCCACTCCGCCTCGCCGAGACCGGTCTCGTCGGCGAGGTAGCGCTCCCAAAGCCGGTGCGCGCGGATCACGTTCAGCGCGACCGCACGCCCCTCGTGCGTCAGCCGGAGGAGCTCCCCGTCGTGGCGGACGAGCTTCTTCTCCTCGAGCCGTCCGAGGATCTCCGCCATCCGATTGATTGAGATGTTCATGTTTCCGGCGACGCTGTGCACCGTCGGCGGGTATCCCTTCGCCTCGCGCTTGCAGACGTACTTGAGGGCGTCCTCGCTGAGAACGCGCTCGGTCGTCCCGGCGCCCCGGCGGAGCCTCGGCAGGAGACCGATCCCCGGCCAGACGAGAAGGACGCCGATCGCGGCAAGGGCGAGGGCGAGGAGAAGAGAGAGAACGGGATCGGTCATGACGTCTTCCCGGCACGATTGCGATCCGCGACGGCGGCCGCCCCCGCGTTCTTCCTTTCGATCACGTGGACCATCGCGGCGATCCAGCCGGGGAGGATCCGCCTATCGCCCCGCTTTCCGACCCGGAGAGGGACGGAGCGTCCGCGCCCTTTCCCGCCCGCAATGACGAGACGGGCGCCGGGGACGACTCCGGCGTCCGCGAGAGCGCGGAGGACGGGCGGATCTCCATCCGGGACCCTCGAGACCACCGCCGGCACGCCGGGCGCGAGGTCGAGAAGGGAAAGCTCGGCGCGCGGCCGAACCGTCCCGTCCTTCGCGGGGATCGGGTCGCCGTGCGGATCGACCGCGGGGTTCCCGAGCCGCCCGGCGATGCGATCGACCAGGCGGTCGGAAACTGCGTGCTCGAGACGCTCCGCCTCCTCGTGGACCTCGTCCCATTCGTAGCCGAGCAGATCGGCGAGGAAGCGCTCGATGAGGCGATGCCGGCGGATGCGATCCAGGGCGACCCGCCTTCCCTCCCCGGTCAGCGCCGCTCCGCGTCCCTTCGAGTAGACGACGAGCGGCGGATCGAGAGCGGCGAGCTTCTTCATCATGTTGGTGGCCGAGGCGGGAGCGATCGCGAGACGGGCCGCGAGCGCCCCGGTGCTCACCCGCCCCCCCTCTCCGCCGATCATGTAGAGCGCCTTGAGGTAGTCGCCCGCCGAACGCGAGGGCGGGCGCCCGCTTCCGTTTTTAGCCATGCCTAAAAGATAGCCCCGCCCTGGAGGATGTCAAGTGCGCGCCGTGCCCGCCCGGAGAAAGTGGAACCAGATCCATCGGCCGCACGACCGGCCGAGGAATCCGGTTCCGTCGATGGCGGCGACGCGCTCGTGCCGGTGCCGGCGCATCACGAGGGGGCGGGGCTCTTCTCCGCCCGCCGGTTGACAGGAGAAGCGCGACCGCCGATCATGACGCGACGGCCTCGGTCCCCCCTGCGGGACCTCACACGCGCTCGCCAGGCGCGGTCGAGCGAGGACCTCATGACCGAGAACCCCCGGAAGCGCATCCTCGCCGGCGACCGCCTTCCTCCCCTCCTTCCGGTCCTCCTCTTTCTCGAGCTTGTCTCGCTCGGCGCGACCATCCCCTCGCTCCCCTACTTCACGCGCGCGCTCGGAGGAAGCGCGTTTCACGTCACGCTCTGCTTCTTTCTCACCGCCGCGCCGAAGATCCTCTTCCAGCCGATGTGGGGCGCGTGGAGCGACCGGATCGGCCGGAGGCCGGTGATGATCCTCTCCCAGATCGGCTCCCTCCTCAGCTATCTCGCGTGGGCGATCGCCCCCTCGCTCCGATGGCTGCTCTTCTCCCGCGCGCTCTACGGCCTTTTCGGCGCGCAGCTCACCGTTGCCGGATCGATCGTTGCGGATCGCCTCCCCCCCGAGGAGCGCGCGCGGGGAATGGGAATCCTCGGAGCGATCTCGGGGCTCGGGTTCGTGATCGGTCCGATCGCGGGAGGGATCGTCGCGGCGCGGGTGGGCTACTCCGCGATCGGCTGGGCGGGGGTCGCGGTGGAAGCGGCCGCCATCGCCCTCGCGGTGGCGCTTCCTGAGACATCCCCGCGGCGGGCGGCGCGGAGGCGCCCGTCGCACGCGGGGAGTACCTTTCGCCGGGCGCTCGCCCACCCGGCGGTCGGACCGCTCCTTCTTGTCGTCCTCGTCGGCACCACCGGGTTCTCCGTCGTTCAAGGGACTCTCGTCGTGCTCGCCGAGGACCGATGGGGATACGGCGTCCAGCAGATGGGGAAGATGCTCGGGCTCTTCTTCCTCATCGCGGCGTTCATTCAGGGCTTCGGTCTGCGCCCGCTCGTCCCGCGCTTCGGGGAACGGAACCTCGCGCGCGCCGGATATCTGTTGATCGCGATCGGGCTCGCCGTTCTCGTCCCGGAAGCGCCCGGGGCGGCTCTCTGGATCTCGCTCCTTCTCCTCGCGGGGGGGGCGGCGCTCACCACGCCCGCCCCGACCGCGCTCCTGTCGCGCGCGACGCACGAGGAGGATCAGGGGCGCGTGCAGGGGCTGAACCAGGGGATGACCGGGCTCGGGCGATCCGTGAGCGGCGCGACGATGGGCGGGCTCTACGACCGGTTCGGCATGGGGACCCCCTTCGGCGTCTCGGCGCTTCTGGTTGTCATCGCCCTTGCTCTGCTCCTCCTTCCCGGAGGAGAACGGGAGCCTCTCTTCCGTTCGGCCGCCGCGCCGCCCGTGCCTCCCGTGTCGCCCGCGCCCCATCCCTAGCCGGGCTGGAGGGACGGGAGCGCCGAGCGGCGGGCGCTGTCTTATACTGTCACTGTCGGCGAGGAGGAAACGGAGAGCATGGAGAGGAAGAACGACCCGACCGGGCGCGGCAAGGAACCGGCCGCTCCCGGCATCCTCACCGAGGAGGAGGTTCTGCGATACGGCCGGCACCTCGTTCTCCCCGAGATCTCGGTCACGGGTCAGCGGAAGCTCAAGGGGGCGAGCGTTCTCGTCGTGGGAGCGGGCGGGCTCGGGTCTCCGCTCGCGCTCTACCTCGCGGCGGCGGGAATCGGACGGATCGGCATCGTCGACCCCGACACGGTCGACCGCTCCAACCTGCAAAGGCAGGTTCTCTACTCGACCTCCGACATCGGCGCCCCGAAGGCCGCGGCGGCGAAACGGAGGATCGAGGAGATCAACCCGAACGTGCGCGTCGACGCCCGCCGGACGCGTCTCTCCGCGGCGAACGCGCTCGAAATCCTCGCCGGGTACGACGTCGTCGCGGACGCCACGGACAACTTCCCCTCGCGATACCTCGTGAACGACGCGTGCGTGTTGCTCGGCAAGCCGAACGTGCACGGGAGCATCTTCCGCTTCGAGGGGCAGGTTTCGGTGTTCGACAGCCGGACCGGTCCCTGCTACCGGTGCCTCTACCCCGAGCCCCCGCCCCCCGGCCTCATCCCCTCGTGCGCCGAGGCGGGGGTCATCGGTGTTCTCCCCGGCCTGATCGGCGTGATCCAGGCGAACGAGGCGATGAAGATCATCCTCGGCATCGGGGAGGTCCTTCTCGGAAAGCTCCTGCACTACGACGCCCTCCGGATGCGGTTCCGCGAGATCGGGCTTCGGAAGGACCCCCGCTGCCCGATCTGCGGGAAGGAGCCGCGCATCCGGGAGCTCTCCGAATCCGGCGGGCGCGCCGAGCCGTGCGGAGAGGCCGCAGCCGACCCCGTTCGAGACATCAACCCTCGAATTCTAAAGCAACGGCTGGACGCGGGAGAGGATCTCCTCCTTCTCGATGTCCGCGAGCCGCACGAGGCGCTGATCTGCCGGCTTCGGGGATCGGTTCTCCTCCCCCTGGAGGAGATTCAGGGGCGTCTCGGGGAGATCGACGCGGACCGGGAGGTCGTCGTGTATTGCCATATCGGGGTCCGGTCGCGGGTCGCGGCTTTCTTTCTCGTCCGGCGCGGGTTCCGGCGCGTGTGGAACCTCGCGGGCGGCGTCGCCGCGTGGGCGGCCGATGTCGATCCCGAGATGCCGGTCTACTAGTGTCGTGTCCCAGAAATGCCTTGTCGATCCGGGCGAGTCATCGTGAACCCCGAGGCATCGCCGCTTGTCCCCCGGCCCGCCGGGCGCTAGAATCCTCGCGCGTGGAGAGGAGGAGGAAGAAGATCATGCTCACCCTGACCTGTCTCGTTCCCGCTCTCGCGGTCTGCCTCACGGGAGCCGCCGGGCCGGCGCCTTGCCGTCCCGTTCACACGTACTCGATCGTCGCGCGCGACAGCCTCACCGGGCAGATCGGCGTCGCGGTGCAGTCCCACTGGTTCAGCGTCGGTTCGGTCGTCTCCTGGGCCGAGGCGGGGGTCGGCGCGGTCGCGACGCAGTCGTTCGCCGAACCTGGGTACGGTCCGCGCGGTCTCGATCAGATGCGGGGCGGGGCGTCGGCGGCCGAGGCGCTCGATTCCCTCCTCGCCGGGGACCCGGAGAGGGAGCTGAGGCAGGTCGCCTTCATCGACCGGAACGGGAACACGGCGGTGTACACCGGATCGAAGTGCATCGAGTGGGCGGGGCACCGCACGGGGAAGGGCTACTCCGTTCAGGCGAACCTCATGCGCAACGACCGAGTCGTGGACGCGATGGCGGCCGCGTACGAGAAGGCGGAGGGGGAGCTGGCCGGGCGCCTCCTCGCCGCTCTCGAGGCGGGGGAGAGCGCGGGCGGCGACATCCGCGGGAGCCAATCGGCCGCGCTCCTCGTCGTGGAGGCCGAAGCCTCCGATCGGCCGTGGGCGGATCGCCTCGTCGATTTGCGTGTCGAGGATCATCCGGACCCGGTGGGCGAGCTTCGGAGGCTCCTCACGGTTCACGGCGCGTACGAACACATGAACCGGGGAGACCGGGCGGTCGAGAAAGGTGATCTTCAGGAGGCGCGGGTCGAGTACGAGGCGGCGGCGCGCCTCTTTCCCGGCAACCCGGAGATGACGTTCTGGTACGCGGTGTCGCTCGCGACGAGCGGCGCCCTCGAGGAGTCGTTTCCTCTGTTCCGGGAGGTCTTCCGGGCGGACCCGGGATGGAGGGAGGTGATGAAGCGCCTCACGAAGCCGGGGATCATCCCGGACACGCCGGAGGGCGCGGCGATGGTTGAGCGGATCTTGTCGGTGCGGTAGGGGCTCGCGCGGTACCCGGCTCCGTCTCCACAGTCCCGAGAGAGCGCACCCCGCCCCCGTTTGGGTGAGAACGTGGAGAGGAACCGGCGCACTGTGGGGAATGAGGCATCTGGTCAGGGTACCAGGTACCTTAACAAACCGGTCCCCCCCTCGGAACCTGCGCGTTCTTGCTCCACCGGACGGCAGGTCTTCGGAGGTTCGCATGCGAACACGGGTGACGATTGAGGTCACGAATCCCGATCTCGTCGTCGGCCTCGTGGAGGCGCGCGGGATCGCGGTCGCCGAGTCGCCGCCGGGGCTTCGAGAGAAGATCGAGAGCCTCGTCGCGACCCGTCGACACGAGGATTTTCCGCCTCCCGAGAGGCGCGCCGCCGTCCGGAAGCTCCTCCGCGCGGGAGGATTCCAGGCGAGCGGGCGGAACAAGCCGGCGAGCGAATACCTCGCCGGGCGCGCCAGGGCGGGCGAGTACCCCTTCCACTCGAACGTCGTCGACATCGGGAACTTCATCTCGCTCCGTTCGGGACTCCCGATCTCGGTCCTCGATCTCGAGCGCGCGCTCGCCGGCGCGGGCGCCCTCTCGATCCGCCTCGGCGCCGCGGACGAGTCCTACGTCTTCAACCCGGCCGGGCAGGAGATCCGCCTCCGCGGTCTCATCTGCGTGGCTCGCCCCGGCGGGCCCGCGCTCGGCAATCCGGTCAAGGACTCGATGGGATCCAAGGTGACGCCGGAGACGGGAAGCGCCCTCGGCGTGATCTACGCGAGCCGAGGGAACATCGAGAACGCCGAGCTCGAAGATCACCTCTTCGAGTTCGCCCGGCTCCTTCGCTCGAACGCCTCCGCGGCCGAGACGGGCACGGGGATCCTCACTGCCTGACCCCGGTCCGGCGCGCCCTATTTCCCTCTTGCGCGGGCCGCTCTTCCCTTCTATTCTGATGGCTGCATCCAGAGTGGCGAGAAGGCCTGTGGGTCTCGCCCGGCAACCGGTTGCGACGGCACGGTGCCCAGGCCAGCCCGACGGGGAACGATGCGGCTTCGAGATCTCGAACCGTTTTGAGGCAATTCGTCGCCCGACCAACCTCGGGACGAAAGCTTCTCCCCGAAACAGCGGGTGCGGGTCAGGCTTGCAGAGCGATCGCGCTCTCCGTGCGGAACAGACCGCCGGACGACCCAACGCCCCGCCCTCGCCGGCAGGAACCATGATCCGCGGAGCGTGCCTTCTGTGGGCGCGTCCACGTCTGCGCGGACATTCTGGGGGAAGACAGCATGCAGTACGTTTTCACATCGGAGTCGGTGACCGAAGGGCATCCGGACAAGGTTTGCGATCTCATCTCCGACTCCATCCTGGACGCCTACATCGGCCAGGACCCGAGGAGCCACGTCGCGATCGAGACCCTTGTCAAGGACGGCAACATCGTCGCAGCCGGTGAGATCTCGTCCCTGGCCCGCGGCACGATCGATCACCAGGCGATCATTCGCGAGGCGGTGCGCGCGATCGGGTACGCCGACCCGAGCGAGCCCTTCCACGCCGACGGCACCCGCATCCATGAGCTGATCACGGAACAGTCGCGGGAGATCGGCGTCAAGGTCGACCTCCCGGACGGAGAGCTCGGGGCGGGGGATCAGGGGCTCATGTTCGGCTACGCCACGAACGAGACGAACGCCCTCATGCCCCTCCCCATCTTCCTCGCGCACCGGCTTTCCGAGGGGCTCGCGCTCGACCGGAAGAGCGGCCGCGCGCCCTTCCTCCGCCCGGACGGGAAGACGCAGGTCTCGGTGCACTACGAGAATGAAGTTCCGAAAGAGGTCACCACGGTCATTGTCTCCGCGCAGCACAGGAAGGACGCGCCGATCGACCTGCTTCGCGACTACGTGCGCGACGATCTCCTGCCGCGCGTCCTCGGGGACTGGCACCGCGAGGGGATCGATCTCCACGTCAATCGGGCCGGCGCATTCACCGAGGGAGGCCCCTCCGCGGACTGCGGTGTGACCGGGCGGAAGATCATCTGCGACACGTACGGGGGAATGGGAAGGCACGGCGGCGGCTGCTTCAGCGGCAAGGACCCTTCGAAGGTCGACCGGAGCGCCGCCTACTTCTGCCGCTACGTGGCGAGGCAGATCGTGAAGGCGGGGATCGCCGCGCGCGTCGAGATCCAGGTCTCCTACGTCATCGGTTGTCCGAAACCCGTCTCGGTGAAGGTGGACACGTTCGGCACGGGGGACGAGGGAGAGGCGATCGCCTACGTCGCCCGCTTCGATTTCCGGCCGAGGGCGATTATCGAGAGGCTCGACCTCCTGAAACCGATCTACCGGAGAACGACGAACTACGGACACTTCGGGCGTCCCGGCTTCTCCTGGGAGGAATAGCGCGAGATGAAGAGAGAGAAGGTGATCCGCACGCTTCGTTTCCGTTCCGGCGGTGTTCTCGCTTCCGGCTTTCTCGCGCTCGCTGTTCTCGCGGCGGGGCTCGCGCCGGCCGGCTGCGCGAAGAAAGAGGAGAAGACGGCTGCCGATTCGACCTCGGGCGCGGTCCATTCCGCGCCGCCCGGCTCCACGCTCTATCTCGCCGAGGCCCAGTTCGTCACGGAGACCGGCCCGGACGGGAAGAGCCGGCCGGTGCCCGGCCCGGCGCGCCTTTCAATTTGGACTTCAAACGAATCCGGATGGACCGAGGAGGTCCTCGAGGACCCGGAGAGCAACGTGTTCCACAAGGCGGCCTGGTACTCGCCTCCGGCGAGAGAGCCGGGAATCCTCACGATCGGAGCGACGAAAGCGTTTCTCAAGATCTGGCGGAAGGCCGGGGACGGATGGGAAGCCGAGGTGCTCTGGAACCCGACGTTCGGCGGAAAGTGGGACCGGCTCCGGGACTTCGAGATCGCGGACGTCACGGGCGACGGGACGGACGACATCGTCGTCGCGACCCACGATCAGGGGGTCATCGGCGTCGTTTCTTGGACCGACGCCGGGTGGAAGGCCGAGGAGATCGGGCGGCGCGCGAACACCTTCGTCCACGAGATCGAGGTCGGGGACGTCGACGGGGACGGCGTGATCGAGATCTTCACGACGCCGAGCCTTCCGAACAAGCTGGACGGCACGCCGCAGCCGGGGGAGATCGACCTCTACGAGCACGCCGGCGGAGAGTGGGTCCGCCGGATCGTCGACACGCTCGCCACCCGTCACGCGAAGGAGATCCTCTGCGTCACGCTGCAGGGCGAGGCTCGCCCGGTCCTCCTCGCCTCGCTCGAGGGGGAGAGCATCGGAGGGACGGAAGCCTCGGGCGACAGCACGCGAATCCGCCTCTACCGGTTCGAGGAGGGCGGGATCGAGAAGACCGACATCGCCGGCCTTCCCGGCAACCTCTGCCGCTTCCTCACGTACGGCGACACCGACGGCGACGGGACGAAGGAGCTCGTCGCCTCCACGAAGAGCAACGGCATCTGGAAGCTGACGCCTCCGAAGACCGCGGGGGCCGAGTGGGAGAAGACCCTTCTCGCGACGGGGACGTCCGGCTTCGAGCACGCGACGACCCTCGCCGATTTCGACGGCGACGGTAAGAGCGCGATCTACGTCGCGTCCGACGATCAGAAGGAGCTTCGCTGCTACTGGTACGAAGAGGGAACTTACCGGGCGCAGTCGATCGGCGCGCTGGCGAACAAGCCGATCACCTTCAACATCACGGCGCACGAGAAGTAGGCGCGATTCGTCCGCCGCCCGTCGGGCTTGCTTCCACACCGCGTCTCGCGTATTTGAACCGCGCGGTCGAGCCCCGGCCGCGCGGTTCCCGTGCTGCTGCCAACAAGTCGGGACGGCGCTCTGGGCATAACTGCTTTCGCGACAACCCCTTGAACCGCCTTCTGAGGCGCGGGGCCTCCGCCCGCCGACTGGACAGACCCGAGGGGTTTGGGTAGAGTCACCAGCGGATCCTGCCGGCACCGGGAGCGGTTTCGATCATGAACGCACGCGGACTCGTGCTTCCTCTCTGCTGCCTCCTCGCTTTCATCGGGTGCGGGGACGACCTCGCACCTCCCGCCGTCGGCACGCCCGAGGAGTTCGTCTTTCTCGGGTGGAGGTCCTTTGAAGCGGGGGACTACTCCTCCGCGCTTTCCCTCTTCTTCGGCGCGCTTTCGGAGGACGTCGCCTGCGCCGAGGCGTACAACGGTCTCGGCTGGTCCTGGTTCAAGCTGAGGTCCTACTCCTCCTCGCTCGCCTGCTTCGATCAAGCACTCTCACACGGGCTTCGGAGCGCCGATCCCATCGTGGGGAAGATCATGGCGCTCCAGGGGCCGATGCCGTTCGAGTTGGACACCACAGGAACCGTTCACCTCGCTTCTTCGTTGGCCGACAGCGTCTTCTTGTGGTTCACTCCCCCCCTCTATGTATTCGCGCACGATCCCACGGTCGATTGGAGGGACCTCCGGGTCGTGAAGGGGCAGAGCGCGGTCCGAAAGGGGAACACCGAGAACGCGCACGCCCAGGTCGTCGCTCTCGGCGGGGTGTCTCTCGACTCGTCCTCGTCTTCCTTCGCGCGCCGCCTCGAAGCGGAGATCAAGCGGCTGTCGGACGAGACCTCCCCTGACTCCTCCAGGATGATCCTCGCCGAGAACTGGAGAACGTGGCTCGAGACGAACCTCCAGGACTACGACTACGAGCTCCGCTACGGTTCCTGCCCGACGGCTCGCATTCTCGTGAGAGGCGGAGCGGTGCAGGAGATTCTCGACGCAGAGACCGGCGCCCCGTTCGACGACGACCACCTCGCGCTGCTCTACGACAAGACGATTGACGACCTTCAGGCGTATGCGCACAGGCAACTGCTTCTTCGGTCCAGGGACCCCCAACCGAGCGGAGTGCGTTTCTACGTGGACTACGACCCGCTCCTCGGTTATCCGACTCGGATCCGTGATGAGTCTTGGCCCCTGCTCATCTGGTCCGCCTACCTGATCCGCTGATCGTTCCGGTGCGAAACCTCGGCGGAGGGCCGGGAATCCGGTCCGTATCGCAACGTACGCAACTACGTCCCTACGTTACACCGACGGGTCCGTCACCCGGCCGAGGAAGAGGATCTCTCCCGTCGCGCGATCGCGGATGAGGAAGAGGAACGGCCGGTCGGCGGTGAACGTATGGTCCGGGAGCACCGCCGACTCGCGGATCACGACCGCGGTCGCCGCCGCCGCCTCGGTTCCCTTCTCGTCGACGGCGATGAACGTCTTGTGATACGCCTGGTCGACGTAGAGCCCGCCCCCCTCCACCATTCCAGAGAGGTCCGCGCCCCCGGAGAAGGCGAGCACCATGCCCATCGCCTGTAGAAACTCGCGGAGCTCGAACGAAGACTCGAAGGAGAAGCGCGGAATCGTGACCGAGACCGGCGCCGAGTCGAGCCCGTCCAGGATCGCGAGAAGCCCGGCCCCGGTGAGAGCCCCCTCGAACGCGTCAAGGTCCCCCGAGGGGAGCACCAAGACCATCGAGAGCTCCTCCCCCCGGTAGAGGATCTCGAGCGCCTGGTACCCGTCCCCCTCCGCGTAGCCGAACGTGTCCGTCCGGGCCATCATCGGAACCGAGACCACGGATCCGCCCGAACGGGTGAACGACCCTTGACTCGTCAACGTCTCTTCGAAGGCCTCGAACCAGGGAGCCTTGAAGTAGAGCGCGTTCGTAAGCACGGCGACGACGAGCCCGTCGATCGATCCCGGAGGGAGGAGATCGCGGATCCGCTCCCGCGTCTTCCCCTCCACCCACTCGTTGATCACGAGGCGCGCGTCCTCCGGCGCCGCGCTGAAGTCGAGCCGCTCGATCCCGCTCCCGTAGTTCACGGCGAGGAGGTCGAGATACTCGCTCCGGAACGGATAGCCGGTGCGCCCCCAGAACGCGTTGGCGACATGCAGCTCGACCGGGTCCTCCCCCCCGCTTCCCACCGGGAGGTTTCGGCCCGCGAGGGCGAGATCGAGCGCGTTGAACGCGTCGTGGACCCCCTCCCCGTCCGGGTAGCGGAGAACGGACGCCATCTCCGCCGCGGTCTCCCCGCGCGCCCCGCCGTAGACCATCGCGAAAGCGATCCGGATGCTGAAGGGGGAGACGAGGAGGTTCTCCCCCTCCCCGAGACGCCCGAGGAGATCGAGCGCGAACTCCGCCCCCCCTCGAACGAGAGCGTCGAGGTCCTCCTCAGTCGCGGCCGGGCTCGTCTCCCTCGGCAGATCGGAGTGGAGGGACTCCCAGGAGGCGTCGCCGTGCTCGGGGGAGTCGACGGAGTCGCCGCACGCGACCGCGAGAAGGGGGAGAAGAAGCGCGGCGGATCGTAGCCGCGAAGCGATCGAACCGGAGACCCGTTGACGCATTTCCCTGCTCCTTTGCGAGAGACCCGTTTCTTTTGTTGGATTGTACCACCCCCGCCGGCCGGCCGCCAGAGGGAATCTTCTTTGATATCAAGGGGATCGGACCGGTCGTCGATCAAAGAAGTGAGGGCTCCGCGTCCTCGGAGAGACGAGTCTATGGTGAACGAGATTCGAGAAACGGCCCCGGAACCGGGGCCGGACGAGGAAATCCAGGTCGGTCCGGAAAGCCGGGCGCTCTGGGTTCTTTACGACACGTTTCTCGAGGCGGAAAGCGCGGACGAAAGCCGCGTGTACTCGATTCTCTGCCGCAATCTGCGCCGGCTCTGCGGGGGGAACCTCGCCGCGCTCGCGACGATCGAGCCGGAGACAGGACGCTGCACGCTGCGGGCCGTCGATTCGAACGATCCCTCCTTCACCCCGCCGGACCTCGCCGAGTCGGCGCCGAGCTGCCGGATCGCCGGCGATGCCCTGCGCGCCTTCAAACCGGAAGCGAGACGTTCCTGCGGGGAGGAATCCCTCTGTCTCCTCCGCATGCTGCTCCCCTCCCACTCCAGTCCCTCCTGCTCGACCGGCGACGGGGAGTGTTACCACCTCTGCTGCGCGCGCGGCGGGGTGCCCTCTCTGGTCGGTCTCGTCCGCCTGCCGAAGGGAGAAACCCTCCTCGAGACGAACGTCCTGGACACCTACCTCGGCCTCGCGAGCCTCGTCTTCGAAAAAACGCGCGCGGCCCGGATTCGCGGGGTGAGCGAGGAGACGCTGCGCGCCACGCTCGAGGCGACCGCGGACGGCATTCTCGTGGTCGGCCGGGAGGGGCGCGTCACCCACTACAACTCGCGGTTCCTCGAGATGTGGGGGATTCCGCGGGAGCTGGCGGAGACGCGGGACGACCCTGCCCTCCTTCGGTACGTGGTCGATCAACTCGCCGATCCCGATTCGTTTCTGTCCAAGGTGAACGAGCTTTACGGGTCGGAGGCGGTCGGCAAGGACATGATCGCCTTCAAGGACGGACGCCTTTTCGAACGCTACTCGGCCCCCCTCCTTGTCGGCGGCGACAGCACCGGGCGCGTTTGGTGTTTCCACGACGTGACGGACCGGATTCGCGCCGAAGAGGAAGCCCTCGAGGCGAAGCGCGCCGCGGAAGAGGCGAGCCGCGCGAAGGGGGAGTTCCTCGCGAACATGTCGCACGAGATCCGCACGCCGATGAACGGGATCCTCGCGATGACCGAGCTCGCACTCGAGACGCACCTCTCGCCGGAACAGCACGAGTTTCTCACGACGGTGAAGGAATCCGCCGACTCCCTTCTCGGGATCCTGAACGATGTTCTTGACTTTTCAAAAATCGAAGCAGGAAAGCTGATTCTCGATACGACCGAGTTCGGCCTGCGCGATTGTGTGGAGGGCGCCGTTCGCCTTCTCGCGGCGCCCGCGGACCGAAAGGGACTCGAGCTCTCCTGCCACATTCCTCCTGACGTTCCGGACCGACTGATCGGAGATCCCGGGCGGCTCCGCCAAATCCTCGTGAACCTCCTCGGAAACGCCGTCAAGTTCACCGAGGAGGGAGAGATCCTCGTGCGCGCCGAGGTGAAGGAGCGCTCTCAGGAGAGCGTGCTCTTCAGGTTCACGGTCCGCGACACGGGAATCGGAATCCCGGACGCCAAGCGGCGCACGATCTTCCAGCCGTTCGAGCAGGCGGACGGATCCACGACCAGAAGCCACGGGGGAACCGGCCTCGGCCTGTCGATCGTGCGCGACCTCGTGAGGCTCATGGGAGGGAGGATCTCGCTCGTCAGCAACATCGGCTGGGGGAGCATCTTCCAGTTCACCATCCGGGTCAGGCTTCAGTCCCAGTCCCCGGCGGCGGCGCTCCCGGAGGGGATCGAGAGGCTGAGAGGGAAGCCCGCGCTCGTCGTGGACGACAACGCGACGAGCGCGCGGATCCTGAACGAGATTCTCTCGCACTGGGGCCTCCACCCGACCGTGGTGCGGGAGGGAGAGGTCGCCCTGGCGCGGATGGAGGAGGCGCGCGACGCCGGCTCGCCCTTCCCGCTGGTGGTGCTCGACGCGCACATGCCGGGGCTCGACGGCTTCGAGATCGCGAAGAGAATCGTCGAGGACCCAACCCTCGCGGACGGGCTCATCCTTCTCCTCTCTCCCGCCGAGAAGAGCCGGGACATCGAGCGATGCCGGGCGCTCGGCATCGACGTGCACGTCACGAAGCCGGTCCGTCTCTCCGAGCTTTCCAGCGCGATCATCCTGCTTCTCCAGCCGCGGAACGCTTCCGGCGATAAGCAGGCCGCGACGGAAAGGACCCGGACCGGGCCGCCGCTTCGCGCGCTCCGGATCCTTCTCACCGAGGATAATCCGGTGAACCAGAAGGTCGCGACGAGGATTCTGGAGAACAAAGGACACACGGTCGTGGTCTGCGAGAACGGTCGCGAGGCCCTCGACACGGTTTCGGACGGCACCTACGACCTCCTCATCATGGACATTCAGATGCCGGTGATGGACGGATACGAGGCGACCCGCGCGATCCGCGAGAGGGAGAAGGAGACAGGAGGGCACGTTCCGATCCTCGCGCTCACCGCGCGCGCCCTCAAGGGGGACCGCGAGCACGCCATGGAGGCGGGCATGGACGGGTACGTGACCAAACCGATTCGCCCCCAGCGCCTTCTCGACGCGATCGGCGATTTGCTTCAATCCACATCTGTTCATTCTTCAATTGACGAAAGAGATGAGTCGCCCGAGGAGGCGCCGGAGAGCTTTTCTCTCTCCGCGGCCCTCGACTTTCTCGACGGCGACATGGAGCTGCTGAGACAGATGGCGGAGATCTTCCTCGCGGAAGCGCCGCAGCTTCTCTCGAGGATCGAGGCCGCGCTCGCCGAGCGTGACCGGAAATCGCTCGAGCGCGCGGCGCACGCCATCAAGGGAACGGTCGGCAGCTTCGCCGCGAAGGGCGCCTACGAGGCGGCGAAGGTCGTGGAGGAGGCGGCGCGCGAAGGCCGCGACGAGGAGGCTCGCGCGGCGGCGGCCGGCCTCCGCGAGGAGATGGCCCGCCTCATTCCCGCCCTGGAGAGCCTCCCCGGCCCCGTCGACGCAGGCGGCGTGAGCCCCTGACACGGCCTTCAGGCCGCCCCGCTCGACCGGAAACGCCCCCCGGAGAAGCGGCCTCTCTCCCCCCAACGACCGCGCTCCCCCGCCCCGGCCCCGCCCTTCCCCCCTCTCTTCGCTCGAGGCGCCCAGGAAGAAGACCGGCCGGCGACCGGGGGAGGCGATTCGCGACCCTTGCCAGATGCGCCCGCGGGTGTACAATTCCCTGGTCCGGGTCCGACTCCGGACGGGCGGCGGGGTCCACAGCCGGGAAGCCGG
>JBDRFQ010000034.1:0-5261 GCA_043818685.1 Candidatus Eiseniibacteriota bacterium | reverse complement strand
CCGCGCGGCGAGGGGCTTCGGGCACGAGCCTTGCGGGATTCCGCCGCGCGTGGAAAGGAGGGCGCCGTGGGGAAGCGAGTGCTCGGCCTGATCGCCATTTTCGCGCTCGCGGCCGGCGCGTGCATCGATGACGTTCGAGCGATGCCTCGCGCGCCGCGCGGGCTCGCGATCGAGGCGGAGGCCGGCGCCGGATGGCGGGAGGGGCTCGCGGGGGACACGGTGGACGTGCCGGTCCGGGTCTCCGGAATCTGGGAGGGCGCCGTGGTCCTCTCGGTCGGCTGGGCCTCGCGCGCAACGGCATCGTCGGTCTTCCGACTTCCGCCGTTCAACGGGGGAGACTCCGTCCGCTGTCTCCTCAGAATCGTCGTGCCGTTCGCGGAGGGGGACGAGGAGTCGCTCGCCGTCGAGGCGAGAGAGGACTCCGCCGGAGGCCCGCTGATCGCGCGCGCCGCGGTGCCGATCGGCCCGACCACAGCGGGGGAGATCTCCCCGATTTCCCTCGACGCGGAAGGGCTCTCGGTTCTCGGCGTCTGGCCGCCCCATCTCCTCCTCGCCGGAGGAGGCGCCCTCCGCCTCTACGATCTTGGGGCGGGAGAAGAGGCCGGCCCGGGAATTGCGGGCGCGGAGGATGCTTCACTCGGAAACGGTTTTGTCCTCTACGAACGCGAGGGGGGGATCCATCGGTGCGAACTCGATTGGGAAGGATCGAGGCCGGTCTCCGATCCGAGCTTCCCCTCCTTTCGTCCGGCGGCGGGCGACTCCTGCTCGGCCTGGTTTCGAAGCTGCTGCGGAACGTTCGGAGAGCTCCTCGTGCTCGCCGATCGGGGGGGCGCGCACGTGATCCCCTTCTCGCTTCCTCCGTCGGGGCGGCCCGCGGTCCGCGGCGATCGTGTCGCCTGGCTGGAAAGCGACGGGGAGACGTGGGTGATCCGCGCGGCGGACCTCTCGAAGAGCGAGTGCGCGGAGATCTGCGCGTCCGCCGACTCGCTTCTCCCCCCGTCGGTGGGCCCTGAGGGGATCGCTTTCGCGGCCCGTTGCGGATCCCGTTGGGTCCTGCTCCTCCACCGCTTCGCGGACGGAACCACGGACACCATCGCGAGCGGTTCATCCCTTCGGGATCCGGTTCTCGGAGGCGGGCTTCTCCTTTGGAGGGAGGGGGAGGACGGGGAATGGAGCGTTCGGGGGCGGCGTCTCGAGGACGGCCGCTCGTTCCCCGTGTCGTCGCCGGCGGGGCGCGGGGGGACGTTCGCCTTCCGCGATTCGGTGGTCGTCTGGGCGGAAGACCGGCCGGAAGGACGGAGGCTTCGCGCGCTCCGGATCCGCCTTCCGAAAGCGCCGGCTCCCGAGATCCGCGTCCGATTCGGGTGCGCGCGCGCCGTCGGAGACCGAGTGGTCATCGAGTGGACGGTGGAGGGCGAGGTGGGAGCCGCACCGTACGTTGTCCACCGTTTCGAAGGCGAGGGGAACGGGGAAGGAGTCGACGTCGCGGGCGGCACCCTCGGCGGTCCGGGCTATTACTTCAGCGAAGACCGCTCCCTCCCCGCGGAGGGAGAGCGGCAGCGGGTTCGGTACTTTCTCACACTCGAGGTCCCCGGCGGACCTCTTCGATTCGGGCCCGTTGCCGTGCTCCTTCCGGACCGCTTCCGTGTTCTCTCCCTCGTGGCGGAGGGCCCGAATCCCGCGGCGGGCCCCGTTCACTTTTCGCTCGAGGTTCCCCTGGGGGCGGGGCGCGCGGAGGTGGCGTTCAGCGTCTACGATTGCCGCGGGAGGAGGGTGCGGGAGATCGAGGCCGGCCTCGCGAGGCCCGGCCGCGTCCCCCTCGTCTGGGACAGGAAGAACGACGAGGGGAGGGAGGTAGCGGCGGGTGTCTACTTTCTCCGCTTCCGCGTCGGGGAGACGTACCGCGCAACGAAGAAGGTCGTTCTTCTGCCGCGGGGATGATGTCGACGCGGAGGGCTCTATGCACGCACGGATCGATCAGCGGGAGGGGCCGGGCTCGCCGGCCCGGGAGGCGCCGGGGGAGACGGGGGGGACCTTTCTCTCCGCTTCGATCTTCTCCAGCTCGATGCGGGCGGGAGTGAACGCGGGGTTCGCGCGGAGGGCGTTTCGAAACGCCCCGGCGGCATCGTCGAGGCGTCCCGTGCGGAGGAAGAACGCCCCCTGATTCATGTGGACGAGGTGAAGGCTCCCGGATCCCTTCCCCTCCTCGATCGCCCGCTCGAACGCGCGCTCCGCTCCCTCGTGGTCCCCGCGGTCGGCGAGGAAGGTGGCGATCTCGGTCTCCTGCTTCGCGAAGCCGCGGTACTCGAAGAGGCTCGCGCGTCCGAAGTGCCAGACCGCGATGAGGAGAAGCGCCGCCGGGATCGCCCTCCGGAAGGCCCGGGCGCGTGCCATCTCGAGGAACCCGAGGAAGCCGTGGGCGGCGAAGGGGAGAAGGCCGACCACGACCGGCAGGCGGTAGCGCGAGGTGACGTAGAGGACGAGGAGCGAGAGAACGTAGGCGACGACGTACAGGTGAAGGAAGCCGGTTCTCCTCCAGGAGCGAAGGGAGAGTACGAAGCCGAGCGCAGCGAAGGGGGAGATCCAGAGAAAGGAGGGGAGGAACCCGCGAAAGATCCAGGAGATCCTGGAGAAGTACGCCAGGTCGTAGTTGTCGGGAACCTCGTACCCGTTCCAGGCGAGCCGGAGCTTCCGCCAGAGAAGGCGCGCTTCTTCCTTCGGGTGCGAGCGGGCGAACCGGATCGCCTTCTCGATCCAGAAGCCCGAGACCTCGGAGGGCTTCATCGCGCGTCCGGTCTCGCGCTCGGCGAGGCGCGCGGCGTCCCTCTCCTCGTGCTCGGGGACCGTGCGGATGTCGAGGGGGGGCGTGTGGATGCCCGTCGCGGCGGGGTTGTTTCCCACGTACACGTTGATCCCCGCGTCCGATTCGACGAGCACCCAGTCCCCGCCGACCGCCCGGTTCCGGATCGTGACGGGGGCGATCGCGAGCACCGTCCCTAGGAGAAAGACTCCGACGAGGGAGAGGGAGGCGCGCGAAAGGGGGCGTTCCTCCCGGAAGAAGAGCCACGCCAGGAGAAAGGGAAGGGCGAAGAGGAGGTTGCCGCGGCCCGTGATTGCAACCCCGAGGAGGATGCCCGCCTGCGCGAGCCGGAGCGGGCTCCGGCGCGAGATCGCGTCCTCGAAGCGGAGGAGGGAGAGGGAGAGGAAGAAGAGAACGACCACCGACTTCAGGATCATGAGGTCCATGAAGAGGAGGGGGGTGTAGAGCGCGGCGAGGAGACCGGCGAGGATCCCGCGGCGGAAAGAGAAGATCTTTGATGTGAGAAGGAAAAGAAGAGCGCAGGTGAGCGAACCGAGGACCGCCTGCACGACCCGTACGAGAAGAAGGTCTCTCCCGAAGAGGGCGTAGAGACCGCCGAGAAAGTACGCGTAGAGGGGCGCCTGGTAGAACACGCGGTCCCCCCAGAAGTCGCCGGCGGCGATCCTCTCCGCCCAGCGGTCGTAGGAAGCGGGATCGATCAGGAGGTTGTCGAAGTAGGGGGAGGCGCGAAAATCGACGAGGAAGAGGACGCGAAGCGAGAGAGCGAGCAGAAAGACGAGCAGGGCGGCGGTCGTTTCTCTCCGAAGGCGCATCGAACTCTCCTCGAAATCAGGAGGAAGATAGCGATTGGAACTGCACGCGTCAATTCCGGCGGAGTCGAGGAGGAAACGCCGGCAGTGGAAGCGGGAGAGAAGCAACCCGCCGGATGAGGCGCGCGTCTCGCCGCGAGCGGGGTCGCGGGCCCGGTTCCACGTTCTCCGATCCGGTCCGGAGCCCCGCGGTCGGTCCCTCGGGCGACATGCTCTCCCGCGTCCTCTCTAGCGCGCTCATCGGGGTCGATGCCTACCGGGTCACGGTCGAGGCGGACCTCGGGGGCGGTCTCCCCGCCTTCTCGGTCGTCGGCCTCCCGGACGCCACCGTGCGTGAGTCGCGCGAGAGGGTCGCCGCCGCGGTGAAGAACTCCGGCTTCCACTTTCCCGCGCGGCGGATCACGATCAACCTCGCCCCGGCCGGCATCCGGAAGGAGGGGGCTCTCTTCGACCTCCCGATCGCGCTCGGCCTTCTCGTCTCCTCGGAGCAGATCGACCCCTTCCGGTCGGACGGCGTCCTCGCCGTCGGCGAGCTCTCCCTGGACGGGGATCTCCGCCCCGTGAGGGGGGTCCTCTCCATGGCGATGCTCGCGCGGAGGCTCCGCGTCGGGGCGATCCTCCTTCCCCCGGAGAACGCCGAGGAGGCGTCGATCGTCGAGGGGGTCGAGGCGTATCCGGTTCGCTCGCTCCGCGACGCGGTCGAGTTCCTTCGCGAACCGGAGAGCCGCTCCCCGCACCACCCCACCGGAGGGTCCGGCGGCGGATCCGGCACCGATCTCGATCTCGAGGATGTCCGCGGCCAGGAGCAGGCGCGCCGGGCGGTCGAGATCGCCGCGGCGGGCGGGCACAACCTCCTCTTCATCGGTCCTCCCGGCTCCGGAAAGACGATGATCGCGAGGAGAATCCCCTCCATCCTGCCCGAGCTGACCCGGGACGAGTCGCTTGATGTGACAAGGATCTACTCGGTCGCGGGGCTCCTTCCCGCGGACTCCTCGCTGATGCGGAGGCGTCCCTTTCGGGCGCCGCACCACTCGACCTCGGACGCCGGGCTCATCGGCGGGGGCGCCTACCCGCGCCCCGGAGAGGCGTCGCTCGCCCACCACGGCGTCCTCTTCCTCGACGAGCTCCCCGAGTTCAAGAAGAACGTGCTCGAGCTTCTCCGCCAGCCGCTCGAGGAGGGGACGGTCCGGATCGCGCGCGCGGCCGTCTCGCTCGTCTTCCCTTCCGCCTTCATGCTGGCCGCGGCGATGAACCCCTGAGGGTTCGTTGCTTTTTTGCGGCTACTTCCGAGGGAGAGGGAAGGTAGGCAAGGCGTATGTCTATATCACTTTTACCGATAACCACCTGCTCCACCACGTTTTCTACGATCTGCCGCTTCTCCTCGAACGTAAGTTTGTGCCATCGGCTGTAGAGATCCCGAGCTTCGGTAAGGATTTCGTCCCGTGAGAGGTACTGGATCTTCAGAAAGTCCACCTCGCCCTGGAGCCTGGGGAGCTCCTCCTCGATCTGCCGACGCCGTTCTTCCATCGGCTTGTATTTCCTCCCGAATCCCTCCGGAGTGATGCGGTCCTTCATGTAGAGCTGGTAGATCTTCTCCATCTCCGACTCGACCCTCTTGAGTTCGGTCTGGA
>JBDRFQ010000033.1:0-2613 GCA_043818685.1 Candidatus Eiseniibacteriota bacterium | reverse complement strand
GGGGCGGGCCCCCGCCGATGAGGCGCATCTTCCCCTCGCGCCCGAGGCGCTTGATCGCCCCCTCGCATCGATGCGCTTCGGCGCGAGAGAGGCCGTCCAACCGAAAGCGGAGCTCGACCGGAAGACGCCCCCGGGTGTAGCGGGCGCCGCGCCCGGCGTTGTGGGCGAGAATCCGATCGGGGACGGAAACCGCCACACCCGTGTAGAGGGTCGAGTCGGCGCACTCGACGATGTAGACGGACCAGCGGCCCTTCTTGCGCTTCACGCGGCTCATTGTAGCCGACCCCGCCCCGTTGGCAATCCCCCAACGGTTCGCTATGATCCCGCTTCGAGAGGTGCGCGCATGAAAATGCCGGAGACTCCCTTCCGGCTCCTCTTCGTGGGGAGCCGCGCGATCGCGGGCGGCGAGCGCTATCTGGAAATCCTCGAGGCGGCGCTCCGGGGAGGGGCGGACGCGTTCCTTCTCCGCGAGAAGACGATGGAGGGGGGCCCGCTCCTCGCGCTCGCCCGCGAGGCGCGAGAGCGGACCGCGCGGGCCGGGGCGCTCTTTCTCGTCTCCGACCGGATCGACGTCGCGATCGCGTCCGGAGCGGACGGCGTCCAGCTCCCCGAGAACTCGTTTATACCTGAAGAGGCTCGGCGCCTCCTCGGAGCCGGGAAGCGGATCGGCCGAAGCGTGCACGACCTCGGAGGGGCGCGGGAGGCGGAGAGGCGGGGCGCGGACTTCGTGGTCGTCGGGCCCCTCTACCCGACGCCGGGAAAGGGGCGCGCCCTCGGGGCTCCGGCGGCGGGCGGAATCCGCGCCTCGATCGGCATCCCGGCGGTCGCGGTCGGCGGGATCGACGAGGGGCGCGTTCCGGAGGTTCGCTCGGCCGGCTTCGGCGCGATCGCGGTCATTCGGGCGATCGCAGAGGCGGGGGACCCGGAGACGGCCGCGCGGAGCCTCCGCGCGCGTCTCGAGGCGGAGCGCCCATGAAGCGAAAGAAGCGGTCCTCGCGAGGCGCGCGAACCGAGGAGCGGCGCTCCAGGCGCCGGGTCTTCCTCTACGCGGTCCTTCTCGCCGTCGCCGCGACCTTCCTCTCCCCCATCGGCTACCTCACGCTCTTCTCGCCCGATGTCGAGAGCCTCCGCACGACGAACCCGCAGTCAACCGCCCTCCAGAAGGAGAGGGCGGACGATGCGATCCGGGCCGGGCGTCCGTTCCGGAGAGAGCAGCGGTGGGTTTCGATCCGAGAGATCAGCCCGCACCTCGTCGACGCGGTGATCGTGAGCGAGGACGCGGCCTTTTACTCTCATCGAGGTTTCGATTTTCATGAGATCAAAGAATCGATCCGGAAGAACTGGAAGGAGAAGCGCTTCGCCCGCGGGGCGAGCACGATCACCCAGCAGCTCGCGAAAAACCTCTACTTCGGGACGGAGAAGAGCCTCCGGCGAAAGGGGCTCGAAGCGGTCACGACGTTCCGCCTCGAGCGCGCGCTGACGAAGGGCCGTATCCTCGAGCTCTACCTCAACGTGATCGAGTGGGGTCCGAACGTCTACGGCGCCGAGGCGGCGGCGCGGCACCACTTCGGCGTGAGCGCGAGGGACCTCACACCGCGGCAGGCGGCGTTCCTCGCGGCCGCGATCCCCGATCCGCGCCGCATGAACCCGGGCAACCCCGGCCCCCATCTCCGGAAGCAGGCGGAGATCACGCTGGAGCGGATGCGCGCCCGCGGCATGCTGCCGCGCGGGGAGTCGTAGCGGACCTCGCGAGCCGCCTCAACAGCCGCTAGCCTGGATTATGCACGCGTTTCCTACTGCGGCTGCGGATCGCGGCCTACGAGGCCTCCCTTCCGTCGCCGCTTCCTCAACGTAGTGCCGAGACTACGTCTCCGGGGCCGGCTCGTCCAGGTCGGCCTCTCGGCTCGTGCTCCTCACCCTCGCGACGAAAACGCGTGCATAATCCAGGCTAGGGGAGGGCGTCCCTCTCCCCGCACCCGCCCCCCTACTCCCAGCCGAAATCTCCCTTGAGGAGCTGGCGCGCGATGATGATCCTCTGGATCTCGCTCGTCCCCTCGCCGATCGTGCACGCCTTCGCGTCCCGCATGTAGCGCTCGACCGCGTACTCCTTCGTGTAGCCGTAGCCCCCGTGGATCTGGACCGCGTCGAGGGTGGTCTTCATCGCGAGCTCCGAGCAGTAGAGCTTCGCCATCGCCGCCGCCGTCATGATGTCTTTCTTCTCGTCGCGAAGACGGGCCGCCGTGTATGTGAGGTGCTTTCCGCAGGCGATCCCCGTCCCCATGTCGGCCAGCATGTGCTGCACTGCCTGGAAGCTCGCGATCGGCTGCCCGAACTGCTCCCTCTGCTTGGAGTACTTCAGGGCCTCCTCGAACGCGCCCTCGGCGATGCCGAGAGAGAGAGCGGCGATCGAGATCCTCCCGCCGGCGAGCTGCTTCATCGCCTGCGCGAACCCCTGGCCGCGCTCGCCGAGGATGTTCTCCTTCGGAACGCGAACATCCTCGAAGATCACCTCGCTGGTGTCCGAGGCCCGCCATCCCATCTTGTCCTCTTTCTTCCCCGCCTTGAGGCCCTTCATCCCCTTTTCGAGGACGAACATCGTGATCCCCTTCGTCC
>JBDRFQ010000032.1:0-5158 GCA_043818685.1 Candidatus Eiseniibacteriota bacterium | reverse complement strand
GAACCGCCCTCTGCGAGAGCGTCGAGGCTCCGGGCGGAGGGCCCTCGCGTTCGTCTCGTCCACAAGCCGGGCCTCACGCAAGCGACCATCCGACGCGCGGGGCCGGGTCTCCGGTTCAGCGATCCGGACTGGCACGCGTTCGGGGTTGCGAACACGGCGCTCGGCGGGTGGTTCGGATCCCTGATCAACATGAAGCTCAGGGCCGAAGGCGGGAAGACGTACAGCTCGCGCTCCTCGAACGAGGGACAGATCGATCAAGGCCAGTTCATCATCAGCACCTACACCCGCACATCGGAGCTCGGGGCCGCGATCGACTCGATCCGGAGCGTCGTCCGGGGCTTCGTGCAGGGAGGACTGACCGAAGAGGAGCTCGAGATGGGGCGAGAGATTCGCGTCGGCGCGTACCTCCTCGACTCCGAGACGCCGGACCAGATCACGAACGCCCTCGCCTGGAGACTCTCGACGGGGAGCACGCTCGAGGAGTACCGCGCCGAACCCTCGCGCTGGGAGGCGGTCGCACGGGAAGACGCGAACCGCGCCGCGCGCGCCCGCATCTCGCTGGACGACGCGGTCTGGGTGATCGTTGCCGACAAGAAGAGGATCGGTTCGGCACTGAAGGGTCTTCGGGAGGTGGAGACCGTCTACTACAAGGAACCGATCGATCCGGGGAACTTCCTCGCGAGGACCCGGGTCGGGATCGGCCTCACAGGGAACGAGGCCGCGAGAGGACCGCGTGTTTCCTTCCTCTACCGATGGATCGATCTCGTGGGGACGTACGGGTTCTCCCGCGGCGGAGACCCGTGGGACTACGATTGGGCGGCGCAGGCCGCGCTCGACCTGCACCGCGGGAGCTCGGAGTCCTCGGGCGGCTCGCTCTACCTCGGCGGGACGGGCACGTGGACGGAGAACACGCGGGGCGTGAGCCCGCACGCGGGCTACCGGATTTTCCCGTACGGCCTCGGCGGTCACTGGTCGTTCTCGCTCGAGATGGGCGCTTCGTTCTGGGATCGCGGCGACCTTCCCGGATTCCACTGGTCGGTCGGTCTCGACCGGTTCTTCTAGGAGGTCTGATTTCCACGGAGCCTTCCGTTCTCGCGGGGGCGGGGCTCGAGCTCACGGCCGGCGGGCGCCGTCTCTTCGGCGAGATCGAGTACTCCCACGGGCTGACCGACGTGCTCGCCACCGGGGCCGAGCTTCGAAATCGCACCGTGAGGCTGATCGCGGGCGTACGGCTCTAGAAACGCTTCACTCGTCGAGCAGGTCCGGGCGGCGGCGGCGGGTCTCCTCGAGGGCGCGCTCCCTGCGCCAGGCGGCGATCTTGGCGTGGTCTCCGGAGAGGAGGATGTCGGGGACCCTCATCCCGCGGAACTCGGGCGGCTTCGTGTAGTCGGGGGCGCCGAGAAGGCCGCCCGTGAACGAGTCCTCGTCGGCCGAGTCCTCGTTGCCGAGGACCCCCGGGATCAGGCGGATCACCGCGTCCATCAGCGCGAGCGCGGGGATCTCTCCACCCGACAGCACGAAGTCCCCGACCGAGATCTCCCCGTCGACCAGAATCTCCCGCACCCTCTGGTCCACCCCCCGGTAGCGCCCGCAGACGAGGATCCACGCGTCTCCCGCCGCGAGCTCCCGCACCCGCCCCTGCCGGAGCGGCTCCCCCTTCGGCGTGAGGAGAAGGACGGGGACCTTTCGCCCCTCCGTCTCGCGCACCCACTCGACCGCGCGGAAGAGAGGCTCCGGCTTCATCACCATCCCGGGTCCCCCGCCGTACGGAGTGTCGTCGGTCGTCTTGTGGCGGTCCTCTGCGAAGTCCCTGAGGTTCACCGGGACGATCTCCGCCTTCCCCGCCTCGATCGCCTTCCCGGTCACCCCCTCGGCGAGAGGCCCGGGAAACAGATCGGGGAAGATCGTGACGGCGTAGAAACGGATCAACTCACTTCACCGGCTGACGGTTGATATCCAAGAGGCCTGGGGGCGGATCGACGACCATCCGGCCGTCCTCCAGATCGATCGCGACGACGATCGCGGGCACCGCGGGGATCAGGTGCTCCGCCCCGTCCCCCCGCACCTTGTAGAGGTCTCCGGCCGGATACTCGAGCACATCCTCGAGCGTCCCGATCGCGCGCCCCTCCCGGGTCTCGACCCGGAGGCCGACGAGGTCCTCGACGAAGGGCCCCTCGGCCCCGGCCGCCTCGAGATCCTCGCGGGCCGCCTCGACCTCCGCGCCGCGGAGCGCCTCCGCGCCCGTCCGGTCGTCGATCCCTTCGAGCTTCAAGAGAAAGGCGTCGCCGTGCGGGCGCGCCCCTTCGATGGAGAGAGCGCGGCTCTCCCCGTCCTCCCGCGCGAGGAAGACCCGCGGAAGCCCGGGGATCGCCGGCTCGAGGAGACGGGACACGCGCAGGCGGACCTCGCCCCGGAGACCGTGGACCCTGCCGAACGTCCCGAGATGAATGCGCGCCGCCTTGGGCATGGGGTTCGCCCCGGCTACTCGACGATCTCGAGAACCGCCTTGCGGCCCTCCTTCGCCGAGAGAACGCTGAGAAGGGAACGGATCGACCGGGCGGTGCGGCCGTTCTTGCCGATCACCTTTCCGAGATCCTCCTTCGCGACGCGGAGTTGGAAGACGGTGATGTCGTCCTTCTGCGTCTCATCGACACGGACCCGGTCCGGACTGTCGACGAGAAGACGCGCGATATACTCGATCAGCTCTTTCATTCCTTTGCTTCCTCGGCGGGTTTCTCTTCAGCCGCGGGCGCGCTCTCCTCGGGCGGGGGGGCGCTGTCCTCGGCAGGCTTCTCTTCAGCAGGGGGCGCGCTCTCCTCGGGCGGGGGGATGCTCTCCTCGGCAGGCGGAGCACTGTCGTCGGCCGGCGCCTCCTCGGCAGGCGGGGCGCTCTCCTCGGCAGGCTTCTCTTCAGCAGGCGGGGCGCTCTCCTCGGCGGGCTTCTCCTTGGCCGGGGGCGCGCTCTCCTCGGGCGTCTTCATCTCGGCCGCGGCGCCGCGCCTTTTCTTCCCCTTCCTCTTCGATCCGTGTTTGTCGAGGACGTGCCCGAAGATCTCCATCGTGATCTTCTTCTCTTCTTCGCTGAGAGCCTCGCCGCCCCGATGGGCTTGGTAACGCTTGAGCACGCCGGTCCGCTCGAAGATCTTCTCCACGGTCTCGCTGAGCAGCACCCCTTCCCCGAGCCAGTGGAACGCCCTCTCCTGGTTCACCTGCACCTTCGCCGGATTGGCCAGCGGGTTGTACGTGCCGAGAAGGTCGATGTATCGCCCGTCGCGCGCCATTCGCGTATCGGCAACGACGATCCGGTAGAACGGCCCCTTCTTCCTTCCATGTCTCGCGAGACGAATTCTGACAGCCACTTGTTCGACTCCTTTACAACCGATCGTCCGATCCGGTTTTCCTGCCGTCGGCCCGCCGGGCCGTGTCACACGCCCCTGGGAATTCCCGATCGGCGGCCCTTTCCGGCGCACCGCATCATCTTCCGCAGCATCTCGTACTGGCGGAGGAGCTGGTTCACCTCCTGCACGCTCGTGCCGCTCCCGCGCGCGATCCGCCGGCGGCGGCTTCCGTTCAGCACGACCGGCTCGCGCCTCTCGATCGGCGTCATCGAGGAGAGGATCGCCTCCACCCGCCCGAGCGCCTTTTCGTCCACCTCGAGCCCCTTCGGGAGGCGCGAGGCCCCTGGGATCATCCCGAGGACCTGATCGAGGGGCCCCATCCTCCGCACGCTCCGGAGCTGCTCGGCGAAATCGTCGAGCGTGAAGGAGCGCTCGCGCAGATTCTCCGCGAGCTTCCGCGCCTTCTTTTCATCGATCGCGGCCTCCGCCTTCTCGACGAGGGTGAGGACGTCTCCCATCCCGAGGATCCGATTCGCCATCCGCTCGGGATGGAACTCCTCGAGCGCGTCGATCCCCTCGCCGGTCCCGATCAGCTTGACCGGCTTTCCGGTCACGCGGCGGATCGAGAGCGCGGCCCCCCCGCGAGCGTCCGCGTCCATCTTCGTCAGGACGAACCCGCCGATGCCGAGGCGCTCCTCGAACGCCGACGCCACCTGCACCGCGTCCTGGCCGGTCATCCCGTCCACGACGAGGAGAATCTCGTGAGGCGAAACCGCCGCGCTCACGCGCTCGACCTCCTCCATCATCTCCTCGTCGATGTGGAGCCGGCCGGCCGTGTCGACGATAACGACGTCGAGGAGCTTCCCGCGCGCGACCCGCACCCCCTCGGCGGCGATCGCCTCGGCCTTCTCCCCCGCAGCGCCGCGGTGGACCTCGCAGCCGACCGCGCGCCCGAGCTGCTCGAGCTGCTCCGCGGCGGCGGGCCGGTGCACGTCGGCGGCGACGAGGAGCGGCTTCTTCCCCTTCCGCCGGAAGCGCGCGGCGAGCTTCGCGGCGGCGGTCGTCTTGCCCGAGCCTTGGAGTCCCACCAGCAGAAGGACCGTCGGAGGCTGCGAGGCGAGAGGAACGGAAGATGCGCTCCCGCCGAGGAGGCGCACCATCTCGTCGCGGACGATCCGCACCACCTGGTGGCCCGGGCTGATGCTCTCGAGCACCTCCGCCCCGACCGCCCGCTCCCTGACGGCAACGAGGAAGTCCTTAACCACCTTATAGTGAACGTCCGCCTCGAGAAGGGCAAGCCGGATCTCGCGGAGAGCCCCCTCGACGTCCTTCTCCGAGAGCTTCCCCTTGCCGCGGAGCTTCCGGAAGGCCGATTCGAGCTTGGCGGTCAGGTCCTGAAACAACGGAATCCCCCGCCCCCGGGCCTCCCCGGGGCGAAGCCTGCAATTTACCACGGCTCCGGAGGTTGGACAACCGAATTGGGGGGGGAGAAGAACGGGGCGGAAACCCAGTTTCGGGGAGGCCGTGGAAGGCGCGCACCGGAAGACGCGGACAGGCAAGCAGTTGCGAGCTTGGGTTCGTGTCCCCGTCTCTTCCCCGCCCGCCGCTCCCCCTACCGCTTCCAGTTCCCCCGGTCGTCGAAGAGGCTCGTGAGGTCGCGGAGCGCCTTGAACGCGCCGTAACGCTGCAGGACGTGGTAGGCCCCCTGCCAGGAGGTCGGCTGCTCCCGGTACCCCCTCGCGGCGAGCCTCCGGAACGCCTCCTCGGGGGAGGGATCGACCGGCAGGAGCGGACGCCACTCGCGCCCCTTCTTCTCCGCG
>JBDRFQ010000031.1:0-21083 GCA_043818685.1 Candidatus Eiseniibacteriota bacterium | reverse complement strand
GGTCAAATATTCTTTTTTATAATAAAATACAAGAATATAAAAATTCCGATAATAATTGTAATTTCTGACACAAATTTAGCATACGTAAACAGTAGAAATCTTTTTGCGCGCAGAAGTGGCTCCTCGCGCCGTCGTACTGGATCGTGTCCGGCCTCGACGCGAAGAGCACCCTGGGCGTCGCGAGAACGGCGAGCGGGTTCTCGTCGAGCGCCTCCACGAGCCGGGCGACCGATCCCGGCCGGATCGAGACGTCGTTGTCGAGAAAGAGGATGCGCTCGGCGCGCGCCTCGAGGAACCCCGCCTGCCGGGCGTGTGCGGGCCCGCGGTTCTCCACGAGAGCGACGACCCGGACCGAGGGGTACTTCTCGCTGACGATCGCGACGCTCCGGTCCTTCGAGGCGTCGTCGATGAGAAGGACCTCGTCGAACGCCGAGCCCTCCCGGAAAAGAGCCGCGAGCGTCTCCTCCAGGAACGCCTCCCCGTCGTGATTGATCACGCAGGCGGCGAGGCCGCCTGCGGTTCGCTTCCCCTCGGTCGTCATCGGGCAATCATCCTCTTCTCGACCGATCGGCACGGCCCCCCCGAGTTCTTCAGCCGCCTGAGGCGGTTCGTCCGGCATCCCGGCTCACCCCCCGGCCCGATCCGCCGGATCGTGATGAGCTACGGCAATCGATCCCCTCCCCCGCCGCGGGCGATGCGGAGGAGGACCTCCGCGTAGGCGTCGCCACGGAGGGCGAGAGGGTCCGGCAGATCGCGAAGCGCCCGGAGGCCGCGCCTCCTGCAGGCGAGGGCCGCGAGGGAGGAGCCGAGGAGAGCCGCTTCGAGGGGCCTCTCCCCCTTCAGGACACCCAGCGCGTACCCGGACGAGAACGCGTCCCCGCACCCGGTGCTGTCCACGCACTCCTCCGCGGGGACCGGAACGCCCGGGATCTCCGCGTAGAAGCGGCCCTCCTCTTCCCGCCAGGCGATCGACGAGCCGGACGTCCCCTTCGTGGCGATCGCGACCTCGGGGCCGGCGTCGAGAAGCCTCCCCAGCGCCTCACGGATCTCCCCGGCGAACGGGCCCTTCTCGCCGGCGAACCAGCGGACCTCCTCCTCGTTCCCCTTGAGCACGCGGACCGGCGCCGCCCACTCCCTCCACTCCGGGATGTTCCGGTACCCGCGGCCCGGGCCCCTCTCGAAGGTGAGGACGAGGCTCTGAATGTCCATGAGCAGGAGGGCTCCGCGTGCGCCGAGAGCCCGCATCCGCCCGGGATCCAGCTCCTTCCCCCAGATGAGGTTCGCGACAACGAGATCGCACGCCGCGGCCGCCTGGAGCTCCTCCTCGCCGAGCGGCACGATCCTCTCGATGAGGGTCTCCTCCCGTACGTCCGCCGTGAGGTAGCGAAGGACCGTCTCGTTCGTTCCCCCGGGCCACCAGATGAGGTGCGAACGGTCGATGCATGAATAGGGAGCGAGGAGCCTCTCCACCTCCGCACGCTTCTCGACGCCGACGCGGGCGACGGGGAGAAGGGCGTCCTTCTCCCCGAGAAAGGGAGCGAGGGTGAGGACGTTGTAGAGGATCCCTCCGAGATCCTCGTGCGTCCTCCCTTCCGCGGTGACGATCCGGTCGTGGTTGATCGTGCCCACGACGGCCACCCGGCTCACGGCGCTCCCCTCCCGCCGGGCGGCGGGGTCTTCCACCGCCGGTGGGGCCAGAAATAGTGGTCCGGGCGCCGCCGGACCGCCGACTCGAGGAGCCTCGCGACCGCGACCGTGAGGCGGAGGACCTCCTCCTCTTCGGGGGCCTCCCTGTTCGCCCGCAAAGGGCTCTCGAACCGCGCGCCGTGCCTCCCGTCCTTTCCGCGCTCGATCGTTCCGAACACGATCGGCGCCCCGGAGCGGTAGGCGATCTGGGCCGGTCCCCTTGGGGTCGACGCCGGGGTTCCCAGGAAATCGACGAAGATCCCCGCGCCCCCCGCATCCTGGTCGCCGACGATCGCGACGAACTCGTTTCTCCGGAGGGCGCGGAGGATCTCGCGCACCCCCGCCCCGCGCGCGATCACGCGTTCCCCCATCCTCTCGCGCGACGCGCGGAGACGCTCCTCGACGAGCGGGTTCGTCTGCCGCTGGACGAGCACGGACAGCGGATACCCGCGCGCGGCGACCGCCGCGCCGAAGAGATCGAAGTTGCCGATGTGTCCGGTGAGGAGGAGCGCGCCTTTCCCCTCGGCGCGAACCGCGTCGAGGAACTCCGAACCGTCGATGCGGACGAGGCGGCGGACCTCCTCCGAGTTCATCGCCCCGAACCGCGCGATCTCGAGGAAGGTCATCCCCCACTGCCGGTAGGTCGCCCGCGCGAGCCCCTCGATCTCGTCCCCGGAGAGCCGGCCTCCGAACGCCCTGGCGAGGTTCGCGCGCGTCACCCCGACCCGCACGCGGGCAAGGTGGAACCCGGCGGTTCCGAAAAACGCGCCGAGCCTCTGCGTTCCCCTCCAGCCGAGAGGGCCGAGGGGGAGGGCGAGAAGGCGGAGCCCCCAATCCTCGATCCGATGCCTCCATCGGACCCGGCCAGTCATCGCGGGACCGCCAGCGCGAAGAGGCTGCCCGGGCGCTCCTCGACCACGCCGCCGATCTCGAGCCCGAGGAGCAGGGGAAGGACCTCGGCGGGCTCCCTCCGCACGGCGCGGCAGATCTCGTCCGCCGTCCGCGGGCCCGCGGCGAGCGTTTCCGCAACCTCCCTCTCGAGGCCCTGAAGAGCGCGAACGGCGGTCCCCTCCTCATCCGCGGGGGGAGGAGGCGATGCCCCGAGGAGCAGGGCGACCTCTTCCCCGTCCTGGACGACCGGCGCCCCGTCGCGAGCGAGCCTCCGGTTGCCCGCGAAGCGGCGGTCCCAGGGGAACGCGGCGACGACGAAGACCTCGCGGCACGATTCGAGCGCGAGGCGCGCGGTGATCATCGCGCCGCTCCGCTCCGAGGCCTGCACGACGACGACCGCGCGGCAGAGGCCGGCCAGAATCCGGTTCCTCCTGGGAAAGTGCCCCGCGAGAGGCCCCTCTCCGGGGGGGAGCTCCGTCACGATCACCCCCGACTCGGCGATGGAGAGCGCGAGCTTCCCGCTTCCGGGCGGATAGACCACGTCCGGGCCGGTCCCGAGCACCGCCGCCGTGAGGCCTCCCGCCCGAAGCGCCCCCCGGTGGGCCGCCTCGTCGATCCCCCTCGCCAGCCCGCTCGCGACGACGAAACCGCTCCGCGCCAGAGTCGACGCGATCCGCCCGGTCCACGAAGCCGCGCCCGGATCCGCCCTTCGCGCCCCGACGATCCCGACCATCGGGCGGGAGAGAAGCGTCCGGTCCCCCCTCACGAAGAGGGCGAGCGGCGGATCGTAGGTTTCCTTTAGAAGCAAAGGATAATCCGGGTCGTCCCACGCGAGGATTCCGGCGCGGGCCCTCTCGAGCGCCCCCCGCACGGCGCCAGTGTCCGCGCGCTCCTCGACGAACCTCCGGGCCGCGGCCCCGGAGCAGCCGGTCGCCCCGGCGACCTCTCCCCGCGAGAGGCGGAGAACCTCCGACGGTCCGCCGAACTCCTCGACGAGCGCGCGCTTCCTCCGATCCCCGATGCCGGGCGCAAGGTGAAGCGCGAGCCAATCGTCAGACGTTCTCCCCATCCTCCCCCTCCCGAATCCGGCGGTTCACCTCTTCCATCAAGGCCGCGACCCCCTCCCCGGACACCGCGGAGACGATCCACCGCCTTCCGTCCGCGAGCGCCGCCCTCCTCTCTTCGGGCAGCGCGTCGATCTTGTTCCAGACGACGAGGCTCGGGCGATCGAGGAGCTCGCGCTTGTGCATGCCGACCTCCTTCCGGAGAACCTCCAGATCGCGCCCCGGGTTCTCCGCCGTCGCGTCGACGAGATAGATCAGCACGCGGCATCGCTCCACGTGCCGGAGGAAGTCATGGCCGAGACCGCGTCCCTCGCTCGCCCCCTCGATCAAACCCGGAATGTCGGCGAGCAGGAAGGAATCGAGACCGCCGACGCGCACGAGGCCGAGGTTCGGAACGAGCGTCGTGAAGGGGTAGTCGGCGATCTTGGGACGCGCGGCCGAGACGCGGGCGAGGAGCGTCGACTTCCCCGCGTTCGGCAGCCCCACGAGCCCGGCGTCCGCGAGGAGCTTGAGCTCGAGCTCCAGCTCGAACCGCTCGCGTTCGCCCCCCCGCTCCGCCCTCTGCGGGGCGCGGTTCGTCGGCGTGGCGAAGCGGGCGTTCCCCCACCCCCCGCGCCCGCCGCGCGCGACGACCACTCGGTCCCCGGCGGCGACGAGATCGGCGAGAACCGAACCGGACTCCATCTCCCGCACGATCGTCCCGCACGGAACGTGGACGAGCCGGTCCTCGCCGTCCTTCCCCGAGCGGTTCCCCCCGCTCCCGTGCTCGCCGCGCCCCCCCCTATACCGGCTTTGGTACCGGAAATCGAGAAGGGTTCTCTTCCCGGGATCGCCGACGAGAATCACGTCCCCTCCCCTCCCCCCGTCCCCGCCGTCCGGGCCGCCGCGCGGAACGTGCTTCTCCCTCCGGAAGCTCACGCACCCGTTCCCCCCCGCTCCCGATTCGACATGGATGACCGCGCGATCGACGAAACGACTCAGATCGTCCTCCAGCGGAATGCGCGAGCGGGGAACCGCGGCTTCGAGGGGAGCGCGCGCCACGCCCGCCGCGGCCTGCCGGCGGACGGCCGGGCGAAGCCGCGCCGGGACGATGCAGCCGTGGAGCCTGCAGGAACGTCATTCTAGAAGGAGCGGACCGGCGCCGTCAACGGAGCGAGAACAAGGCCCGCGCGGCGATGCCGGAGGGCGCGGCCTGTCAGTCGGAGGAGGGGGTCTTCGGAGAGCCCCCGTTCTTCGCCCCGGTCTTCGGCTCCTTGGTTCCGCCCCCCTCTCCGTCCCCGCTCTTCTCCTTCGAGGAGCCTCCGGTCTCCTCCTTCTGGCGCCGCCTGTACTCGGCGCTCCTGTAGTCCGTAATGTAGAACCCCGAACCTTTGAACAGAAAACCGGCCCCTCCGGAGAGGACCCTCTCCACCTTCCCTCGGCACTCCGGACAGCGCTTGACCGGCTCCTCCTTGATGCTCTGAATGCGCTCGAAGCGATGGCCGCAGCGCCGGCATTCATACTCGTAGGTCGGCATTTCCCGGCTCCTTCAGCCGATCCGCCCGCCCTCGACGATCCGCCTCGCGAGCGCGATCGAGGCGAGGGTCATCCCGTCGAAGACCTCGTTCGTTTCCGCCATGAGAAGAAGCTCGTTCCACGACACCCGGACCCGCTCGAACTCCTCGGTCCGGTCCGGTTCCGCCGGCGTCTCGGCGAGATCGCGCGCGAGGAAGACGTGGCAGATCTCGTTGGAGGCCCCGTTCCACGAAGCGAAGCGGCCGAGCGGAACCCAGTCGGACGCCTCGAAGCCCGCCTCCTCCCGCAGCTCCGCGCGGGCCTGCTCGAACGGTTCGACCCCCTCCTTGATCCCGCCGGCGGGGAACTCGAGGGAGTCCTCGTCGAGAAGATAGCGGTACTGGCGGACCAGGTACACGCCCCCCTCGTCGTCGGCGGGAACGACCATCACCGCCCCCGCGGAACGCACGTAATAGTAGTCCCCCTCGCCGCCGTCCGGCAACCGGTACCGGTCGTGCTCGAAGGAGACGTACGGGGAGCGGAAGAGAACCCGGTTCGAGAGCCGTTTCCAGCGCCGCATCACTTCTCCGTCCGGATCCTCTCGGCGAGCCGCTCGAGCACCCCGGACGGAACGAAGGAGGCGACGTTCCCCCCGAGCCGCGCGATTTCCTTCACGAGAGAGGCGTTCACGAACGTGTACCTCTCGTCCGCGGGGAGGAAGAGGATCTCGACGCCCGGATCGAGCCGCCGGTTCATGAACGCCATCTGCGTCTCGTACTCGTAGTCCGAGATCGCCCGAAGACCCCTGAGGATCGCCCCCGCGCCGACCGAGCGGGCGAAGGCGACGAGGAGCCCCTCGAAGGGGAGGACCTCCACACTCTCCATTCCAAGGGTCGCCTCCCGCACCATCTCCACCCGCTCCTCCAGGGAGAAGGTCGTCTTCTGGCGGTGGTGGGCGGCCGCGACCCCTACGACGAGGCGGTCGAAAAGCCGCGATCCCCGTTCGATGAGATCCATGTGGCCGTTCGTCACCGGGTCGAAAGTTCCCGGATAAAGAACCGTACTCATCGGCCCACCTCCTTCGCCTCGCCGAACAGAAGATACTCGACAACCGTGTCGCCGTACACGCCCGCCTTCCGCCATTCGCGCCGGGCCGCCGCGGGAATCTCCCTCTTGTCCCTCTCGAGAACGACCCGCCTCGCCCCCGGAAGAGCGTCGAGGGCGGCGAGGGTCCGCTCCACGAGCCCCGCCCCGTAGGGGGGATCGGCGAAGACGAGGTCATGAAACGCGGCCTCCGGCCGGCGCCCCAGAAACCGGACCGCGTCGCCGCGCACCACGCGGATCGCCCCCTCCAAGCGAAGGGCCCGGCCGTTCCTCTCGATCCAGCCCGCCACGACCGGGTTTCTCTCGACGAAGAGCGCCTCGGAGGCCCCGCGCGAGAGCGCCTCGAGGCCGAGAGCGCCCGATCCGGCGTAGAGATCGAGCACTTTCCGCCCGGCCACCTCTTCCCCGAGCACGGCGAAGATCGCCTCGCGCACCCGGTCCGATGTGGGGCGGAATCCCTCCGCCTTCCCCGTGTAGAGCCTCGCGCCCCGCCGCGATCCCGCGATTATGCGCATGGATGCTCCTCAAGTCGTTGATTCTATTTGCATTGGGAGCAAGAGGTCAAGTGAATTCGCGCCGCCGCCGCTCAGGCCGGGGGGAGGCCGAGCCCGTCGAGAATCCGCCCGGCGACCTCTCCGGGCGTGAGGCCGTCGGTCTCCACCACGAGCCGGGCCTCCCGGTAGAAGGGCTCTCTCGCCGCAACGATCGCCGCGAGCCGCTCCTCGAGGGGGCCGCCGAGAAGGAGCGGGCGGAGCCGGGCCTCCTCGCCCGAGAGCCGGGCCGCGAGGGTCTCCGGGCTCGCCCGAAGGTAGACGACGACCCCCCAGCCGGCGAGCCGCGCGCGGTTCTCCGCGTCGATAACGGCGCCCCCTCCGGCGGCGAGGACCCCTCGCCGCCCGCGGCATACGGTTCTGAGGTGAATCTTCTCCATCCGGCGGAACTCGTCCTCCCCGCGCTCCGCGAAGATCGCGGCGATCGACGCCCCCTCGGCCTCCTCGATCGTTCGGTCGAGGTCGATGAACGGGAGATCGAGCCGCCGGGCGAGGAACCGCCCCGCCGTGCTCTTCCCCGACCCCATCATGCCGACGAGCGCGATTCTCTCGATCATGCGAAAGGCCCCTTCCCGCCCGGGAAGGGGCCGCCGTCCTTTCCACCCGCGTTCCCGCGGGGCCGATCAGCGAGATGCCTCGGAGACCGAGACCATCCAGCCGAAATCGTCCGAGCTCCGGGCGTTCCCGCCGACCGAAAGGGAAAACCGTCCGGGGAGCCGGAACTCCAAGCCGGCGAGCGCGTGCAGCGCGATCGCGCGCGAGAAGTCCTCCCTCCCCGCTGAAACCTCGGCGCCCCCCTGGGACGTCTCCCGCCAAACCGCTCCGTCCACCGCGCGTCCGAGGACCCCGACGTGCGCCGACCCGAACGGGAGGCCGGCCCGGACTCCGGCGCCTGCTTGATACTCAATCCACCGGTAGCGGTTCTCGTACTCCTCGTGAAACGTGTTCGACTGAATCGTGGTCGTGAAGCTCGTTCCGCCCGAAGAGAGCGTGTAGAGAGCCGCGGCGTCGGCGAACACCCCGAGCCCTTCCTTAGGAAGCGGCTGGAAGAAGCCGGCGCCGAGCCCGATCGCGAGCTTCGGGCGCCCCTCGAAGAGGGTCGGCCGGCCGTGCACGTCCGATGCAACCTCGATCTCCGATCCACCGAGCCTGAGCGAGACGATGAGCGGATCCGCGACCCGCATCGAGACGCGGCCGAGATAGCGGATCGACCGGAAGGTCTCCGGGCCGATCTGCTCCTCAAGCGACTCCACCTCGAAGCCGACGAGATAGGCGCCCCCGCCGTACGTGATCGGAACCCCGATCGACGTCCCCGAGGCGCCGGACGGCATGAGGAGGAGGAACGCCCCGAGCGAGACTAGCAACCGGCGTTTCATCTGTCCATCTCCTCCCTCTTCCTAGTCGATGGTCCCGAAGATCACGAAGCCCGCGTCTCCGTTCTTGCTGTTCACCTCGACCGTGATCGTCGCGCCGACGGCCGGGTTCGTTTCGTCCGAGTAGGAGTCGGTCAGCCTCACCCAGAACTGCGTGTAGCCGAGCGACTGGGTGTCGGGAAGCGTGACCTGGGTGTTCCCGACGAGGAGGCCGCCGCTCGACGTGACCTCGACGAACGTTCCCTCGACGAGCGGGTTCCCGCACGCGTCGCTCACGAAGACGAGGAGATCCACGTAGCCCCCGTTCGGCACGTCGAACGAAGACGGGCTGGCGGAGATCACCGTCGCGCCGCTGAAGAGGACGTTCATGTTCGCTTGGATCATCTGGTTGGCGCCGTCCACGGTCCTGGCCGCCACCGGGACCAGCCCGCCCTGGGCGCAGGTGGGAAGCGGAGCGGCCGAGTAGAGCGTCGACCTCGCCCGGCCGGTCGTGTCGGTAACCGCCGAGCCGAGGATCCCCCCGAACTGCGACGTGAAGTAGACCGCGGTCCCGGGCTGAACCGGGTTCCCGTAGACGTCGTAGACAAACGCGGTGATGTCGTCCTCGATGCCGAAGCGGAGGAGGCCCTCGATGTTCACCTTCTCGGCGGCGATGCTGAAGTGCGCCGCGTCGGGCGGACCACCGCGGATCGCGAGGTTCACCACGCTCGAAACGGCCGAGCCGGCGGCGGCGCGGACTTTCACCACCCCGCTCACCGTCCCGCTCCGGACGGTCGTCGAGACGCGCCCTTCCGCGTTCGTCGTGTCGGCCGCGCGAGAGAGAGAGACCCCGCCGCCCGGCGAGGCGACGATCTGGAAGGCCACCGGCGTCGGGTTCCCCTGCCGCATCGGCCTTCCGACCTCGTCCCGCACCTCGAAGGTGAGGACCGAGGTCTCGTCCCCACCGACCCCCGCCACCGCGAGCGAGCTGTCCTCCACGGAAACGAGGACGACGCTCGCCGGCTCGGCGTCCGAGCCGCCGTGATCGATGGTCAGGCAGCCGATCGGCGAGACTCCGGACGAGCGGACCTCGATCGCGAAGCTCGGGAAATCGGCGAAGTCGTTGTACGTCGTCGTGAGACACGCGTACGCGAGCCCGGGCTGCGCGACCCCCGGGCTGCAGTCCGGCGTGTTGCCGACCGTCACGGTTCCGTCGATCTGCATCGCGGCGGGAACCGTCCCCGACCCGCACGTATCCGAGACCACCATCACGGTGACCGGGGTCCCCATGCTGACCGGGTTCGCGTAGGCGTCTCGGACGGCGACGTCCACCGTCCAGACCCAGAGCCCGCCCCCCGCGTAGGCGGCGGTGACCGAGTCGATGCCGATCACGGCGGACGCGGGGGCTCCGGCGGAGATCGCCACCGACGCCCGCGCGGTGATCCCCGCGCCGACCCGAGCCTCGACCGAGACGATGCCTCGCGCGGTCCCCGCGGTGAGGGTCGCGCGCGCCCTGCCACCGGAGATCGGGACGGTGACCTCGCTCCCCGACCCGGAGTCGGGCCAGACGAGGTACTCGCCCCCGCCCGGGCCGGAGAGGATTCGGAAGCCCACGTCCCAGCCCGCGTCGATCGTGTCCCCCGCCTCGTCGACCGCGACCGCCGTGAGGATCACGCTCTCCGAGCCTTCGAGCCCCGCGACCTGGACGCTCGGAGCCGCCGGCGAGAGCATGAGCGTGTTCGGTATCTTGGTCCCCGGGGGAAGGAACGTGATCGACCCGGAGACGCTGAGGCTCCCGTGCTCGGCGGTCACGAGCGCGACAGCCGTGTCGGACGTGTCGGCGCTGGTGAGCCACGCGAAAGCGAGCCCGTCCTCGCCGGTGATCCCCTCCTCCGTGACCACGCCGAGCGTCGTCGAGAACTCCACGGCCCTCCCCGGGACGGGGTTGTTCGATTCGTTGAGAAGCCGGGTCGACACCATCGCCCGGCTCGCCCCGTCCGCCACGAGGAACCCGGGCTGGAACGCGAGCGGCGTGAGGCGCAGCGGTTCCTCGACCGGAGTGTTGAACAGCACGCTTTTCGTGACGGAGAGGGAGCCGAACCAGGCGTGCACCGTCGCGACGCCCGCCGAGTCCCCGCTGGTGAGGGGAACGACCACCTGGCCCGTGCTGTCCGTGATCGCGCCGGAGGAGATCACCCCGAGATCGGTCTCGAAGCGGACCTCCAGCCCCTCGACCGGGTTGTTGCTCCGGTTCAGGATTCGGGTCGAGATCATCGACCGGGCGCCCCCGATCAGGATCGCGCCCGGCGTCGCCTTGAGGGGGAGAAGGCTGAGCGGCGTGAACTCGACAGTCGTGGAGTCGCTCAGCGTCTCCACGAAGGCGACGATGCTCGCCGTCCCCGCATAGATCCCGCTCACCAGAACCGCCGTGGCCGTGCCGCTCTCGTTCGTGTGTGCGGAGGCCTTGATCGATCCGAGATCGCTGCCGAACGAGACCTCGAGGTTCTTCACCGGGACCTTGCTCACCGTTTCGGCGACGCGGCAGCGGACGAAGGTCGAGTCGAATCCGGAGGCGACGAGCTCGCCGTCGTCGGAGCCGAGCGTGAGCGTGATCCCGCGGAAGGCGACGATCGCGACCCCGACCACCTCCGTCCCCCCTTCGCTCGCCGCCCCGATGTCCTCCGATTCCACCGTCGCCCGGATCTCCGCCTGAACGTCCGTCCGGCTCGCCGGGGCGGTGAGAGTGACCTGCACGCGCCCGGTCGAGTCGGTTACCGCGAGGGCCGGGATCGATCCCGCGCTCGTCGTGAACGTGACCGGGACCTTCGGCGCGGGAGTCCCGTCGACACAGTACACCTCTGCGGAGACCGTCACCTTCGTCCGGCCGTCGGCGACCGCGCTCGCGGCCCCGACCACGAGCTCGTTCGCCCCGATGAGAATGGTGGTTTGTGCCTCAAACGATCCGATCGAGGCGACCACCGTGGCAGTCCCCTTCTCGCTGCCGCTCTGGAAGGCGGCGCGGGCGACCCCGGCGGAGTCGGTTTGGGCGATCCGGGCGATCGTTCCCAGATCGGCCGCGAAGGCCACCTCGACGTTCCCCACCGGCTTCCCGTCGGAATCGACCACGTACACCGTGATCGTCGATTCCCTCCCGCCGAGGCCGACCATGCTCGGATCGGCCGAGATGCTGTACAAGAACGCGTTCGGCAGGTCCGTCGGTTCGAAGGGGCGCAGCGATCCCTTGTTCTCGCATCCTGCCGGCACCAGCAGGAGACCGGCGAGGAGGAGGATCCCGAGAAGCGCGCTCAATCGGCCTACGAGTCCGTTCATGGCTGCTGCGCCTCCGAAGTTTCGCTCCCGCTCGGGAGGTCCTCGACTTCCAGGATCCTCGGCGTGACGAAGATGAGAAGCTCCCGCTGCTCTTCCACGTCCGAGCTGGAGCTGAAGAAATGACCCAGCAAGGGGATGTCCCTGAGGAACGGGATCCCGACGCCGGTCTCCGACGTGTTCGAGCGGATCAGCCCGCCGATCACCGCGGTCTGGCCGGTTTCCACCATCACCCGGGTGGATGCCTCGCTCGTTACGATGATGATGCCCCCCTGCACCGTCGCCTGCGCGGAGAGGTCGCTCACCTCGGGGTGCAGGTCGAGCGTGATGTTCCCGTTCGAGTGGATGTGCGGCGTGACCGTCATCTGAATGCCGATCGTGGTGAGCTCGGTGATCGGGTTCCCCGACGGGTCCGAGACGATGAGCGGTATCTTCTTCCCGACGAGGATCCACGCCTCCTGGTTGTCGACGGTGGTGATCCGCGGGTTCGAGATGATCCGGGCCTTGTTCTCGGTGGCGAGCGCGGAGAGCGTCGCGTCGAGCGTCCCGCCCGGGCCGATCGTCCCGACGGAGAACGACCCCGCCGACGCGGTGATCGCGGCGTCGACCGCCGCGTCCCCGGTGGCGTCGATGGCGGGGTTGTTGAGCCCCGACGCGATCCACTCGATCCCGAGCTCTCTCGATACCTTCGCGTCGACGTCCACGAGCCTCGCCATGATCTCGACCTGCTTCGTCTCCTGGTCCAGCTCCTGAACAAGGCTGCCGGCCCGGTCGAGGTTCTGCTCGATGTCCTTCACGAGCAGCGAGTTTGTTCTCGTGTCCACGTGGACCTGGCCCCTCTGGGAGAGGATCGTCTCGATCGCCTCCTGGAGGTCCCCCGCCTTGGCGAAGTTCACCTGGAAGACGCGCGTGTGAAGGGGAAGAAGCTCCTCCCTTCGTCTCTCCGCCGCCTCCTTCTCCACGTCCTCGTTTTGTAGGTTCTTGATCGTGGCGACGCGGATGATCCCTTCGGCGTCCTCCTTCCACCCGTAGCCGTTCGCGCGGAGCACCACGTCGAGGGCGCTCCGCCACGGAACGGAGAGAAGACGAACGGTCACCTGCCCGGTCACCTCGGGGCCGGCCACGATGTTCCGCCCGCTGAAGTCGGCGATCGTCCGGAGCACGGTTGCGATCTCGGCCTTCTGGACGTCAAGCGAAAGCGTGCTCGTGTCTCCGGCCGGGTCCGCTGCGAGGACCGGCGAGAGGAGCAGGAACAGGCCCGAGATCCCGATGGCCGCAAGGAGGCCGCGTCTCCCGGAAACCGCGCCCGCCTTCCGTGCGCAGCCCGCATCCATGCTCATCACTGCTCCTCCTTAGGCGGTTTGAGACGGAGGGTGAACCTGGTCATCTCTCCGAATCGCACGTGCGTGAAGGTAATGGAGTTCTCCGTTATGTCGGCCACGCGCCCCCCATCTTTCGTCCACTCTCCGACGCGATAGAGATAGCTCTTCCGCCCTGGGTCCTCGAGAAGCCCGACCCGCTCGCCCGTCCGCCAGGCGACCCCGACGAGCGTGAGACGGTACACGCTGAACCGCATCTCCTCGTCCTGCTCCCCGTCAGGGGTCACGAGCGGAAGCATCGGGTCGCGGAGGCCGAAGCTCCGGTAGTCCGGCAGCTCCTCCCGGCGGACTTCCGTTTCCTCTTCGAGGGGCGTGATGAGGTCGAGAGGCGGGATCTTCTCATCCGCTCCGGCTTCATCGGCCGCCGGCTCGCCGGCGACCGGCGCGACCTGCCGTTCGGGGAGATCCGGCGTCCCCGTGCTCGCCGCGACGCGAACCCGGGCCGTCAGCGTGGTCGCCTCGCTCTCCGGCGACACGTTCTGATAGGCCACGGCTCGCACCACCCTCTTCACAACCCACCCCGCGCCGTCCCCGACGGCGCCGGGGAGATGCGGGCCGGCGAACGCGGCGACGAGGAGAACGGCCGCGGCCGCCGCTCCGAGAAGCGCCGCCCTCTTCCTACTCGTTCGAATCGTTTGCGTCAGCTTCCGGATGTTCATCTCGGTTCGGCTCCGGCGCCCCCGCGGGGCTCGGTCGGATCCCACCCTTCGAAGCGGGAACGGCCGGCACGGCAAAGGCGGAGACGATCATCTCCCCCTGCACGACCTGCTCCTCTTCGTCGGTTCGGTGCGACTTCATGGATATCCCGGACACGCGAACGATCCGGTCGAGGTTGACGAGGTTGCCGAGGAACGAGCCGACCCCGTGATAGCCTCCCTCGACGCGAACCCGGACCGGATGTTCGTCGTAGATCCCGTGGCTGAAGACCTCCTGCGGCTCGAAGAGAAGGAAGCGGACCCCGGCGCGCTCCCCCGAGAGGGTTACCCGGCGGAGAAGCGACGCGATCTCCTTCTTCTCCGGAAGATGGCTCATCGCCACCTCCCATCGGGCGTGAAGCTCCTCGAGCTCCGCCTCGAGCCTCGGCAGGTTCGCGGTCGCGCGCCGCGCCTCTTCCACGCGGAGCGCGAGCTGCTCGTACCTTCGCTTCTTCTCGTCGATCGCCGTCTTCTTGGGCATGTAGAAGAACGGCAGGTACGACGTGAGGAAGAAAAGGTAGTTCAGACCGAAAAAGAGAACCGCCGCAAAGGCGATGATCTGCGAACGCCGGTCGCGAATGTCGATCTTCCTCATCCCTTAGCCTCCGTGCGCCCGGAGAGGGAGACCGGCCAGCGCTTCTTCTCTCGCCTCGGGAACCTCCGGCGCGCCCCGGACGACGAGGGAGAACTCGACGACCTTCGTTTCGCCGATCCGGCTCTCCTTCGTCAGGTCGAGGTCCACGACGGTAAAGAGGTCGCTCTCCTCGAGACGCTCGATGAAGTCCGACACGATCAGGTTCGAGAAGGTGTTCCCCTTGATCGCGATCTCCAGGCTGTCCCCCAGGACCTCCTCCATCCTCTCGACCCAGAGGAAGCGCGGGACGCTCCGGCACACCGTCTCGAGGAGATGGACCGGCAGCCGGCGCGACTGATCGAGCTCCTCCAGCGCGGCGAGGCGGCTCTGAACGTCCGCCTTCTCGCGGGTCAGCGTGTCGATCTTCTGGAGCGCGGGGGCGTAGTGCGCCATCGCCGCCTCTTCCTGCTGGATCATCTCGTCCATGAGGACTGAGCGGTGGTTCTGCACCATCACGACGGCGAAGAGAAGAAACGCGTAGAAGACCGGTCCGACGACGGCAGCGATCGCCATCCAGTTGGGACCGGCCGACCGGACCGCGGTCCTTTCCTCCCTCGGGATCAGGTTGATCCGAATCATCCCTGCTCCTTTTTCACCGCAGCGCCAGGCCGACGGCCACCATCAGCGAAGGACCGATTCCTTCCCTCTCCCCCTCGCCGAAGAGATCGCCGTCGTAATCGAGGGAACGGAACGGGTCGGCGATCTCAACGGGGACTCCGAGGCGGTTGGCGACGAACGCGTGCAGGCCGGGCAGGAGCGCGCCGCCCCCGGAGAGGAGCGCGCGCGAGATCTCCGCCGACCCGGCCACCCCCCTCAGGTACGAGAGGGACCGCTCGACACCGAGGAGAAGATCCTGGCCGACCGTCTCGAGGATCGGCGCGATCCGCTCCCGCTCCTCCTCGATCGGGTCCCGCGCGATCCTCTCCGCCTCCTCGCGATCGACGCTGAGAACGCGCTGGATCTCCTCCACGAACGCGTTCCCCGCGATCGAAAGATCGCGCGTGAAGAGGGGCGCGCCGCCCGCGAGAAGGCTGACGTTCGTCACGGAGGCCCCGACGTTCATCAGCAGGACCTTCTCGTCCTTGTCCACCTCGTAGTTCGCCTCGAACGCGTTCTGAACGGCGAGGGAGTCGACGTCCACGATCATCGGAACGAGGCCGGCGTCGCGAAGGAGGGACATGTGCATCTCGACCGTCTCCTTCTTCGCCGCGACGAGCAGAACGTCCATCTTCCCCTGGCCGGACTCGCCGAGAATCTGGTAGTCGAGGGAGACCTCATCGATCCCGTAGGTGATGTGCTGCTCCGCCTCCCAGTAGATGACCTCCCCCGCCTCCTCCGTCGTCATCGAGTCGAGCGTGATCCTCTTGACGATCACCGACCGGCCCGAAACGGCGGACGCGACGTGCCGGGAGCGGATCCCGCTCTCGCGGAGGAGGTCCTGGATGCACTCGATCACGACCTCGCGGTCCATGACCTCTCCGTCGACGATCGCGTCGGGGGGGAGAGAGGCCGCTCCGTACCGCCCGATCCAGAGCCGTCCCGCCCTCCGGGAGGCCTCCACCGCCTTGACCGACCGGCTCCCGATATCGATGCCGACGGTCCCGATGTCCGTCTTGAGGAAAGCCTGCCAAACCCGCATGAGTCCTTCCCTTCAGCGACCGGGGCGAGGGACCCCGGCTCCATCAGAGGATCGGCCCCGCGGCGCCGAACTTGACCGCCGCCGTGCCGTCCGCCGACGCCGGGCGCGCTCCCCTGGAGGCCGGCCCGGATCGTTCACGCAGCCCGCATCCGCGCGGCGAAAGCGCGCGCACGATCCAGGCTACGGAATCGCCCCCCCGCAGCCGCAGGTCGGCTCGACCCTCACGTCGTCGAACCAGGCGGCCGAGATCTTGTACGCGTACATGCAAATGTTGCCGGTCGAGATCGAACCGTCCGTGATCACCGTCCCGGTCGGGCCGTCCCAGTCGATCAGCGCCCCCTGGAACCAGACCCGCAAGGCGTTCCCGTACGCCGCGACCTTGAGGTCGTAGTACTGGCCCGTGGCGATCGGAAGCCCGGTCCTCTGCGCGAGGAGCACGAGCGCCCCGTTGTTCACCATCTTCAGAAACTCGATCTCGTTCGACGCCGGGTACAGACGGAGGAGATAGTAGTTCCCCGTGTCCCGGTAGCGGACGTAGAATCCGGCTCTCCGGTTGCTGTTCGTCCCCTCGACCTTGACCCGTGCCGAAGCCGTGTAGTCGCCCAGCGCGAAGCCGAGCGCGTCGGGCGTGATCCTCCCGTCGGAGGTCGTCCGGAGCTGGTTCGAGACGACCCCCCATTTCGACCCGAGGCGAGGCGTCCAACCGGCGGGCGGGCCGTCCGGCTGGGTGAACGAGTCGGAGAAGAGGAGGGCGCACGGCGAGAGGGTGATCGAGCAGAACCCGTCGTTGGTCTCGAAGGTCAGGGTGATCAGGTCTCCCGTCTCCGTTCCGCCGAAGACGAGGGTCATCTCTTTCGGGCGCCCGAAGTCGTCGTCGGGGGTGAGCGAGAAGTCGGAGACATCGATCAGCGCGGGTGAGCCCTGCGGCCCGCTCGGGCCCTCGCCGGCCGACCCGTCGTGCTTCCAGACCGCCGTTCCGCCGGCGAGGATCTCCAGGAGCGACGCGCCCCCGGTCCAGTCGACCTCGATCTCCTCGACGGCGATCGAGGTCGATCCCTCGTTGCCGATCTGGAAGCGGACCCGCTCCTCCGACGGCCCCTCGGCGATCTCGGTGACGCACGCCTTCTCGATCTCGCAGGTGCCGCACACGGTGAGCTCGTTCATTTCGGGAGAGGGGGAGCTCTCGTGCGGCGGGCTGCAGACGTCCACGCAGGCGACGGCGAGGTAGTAGCGCGTGCACGGCTCGAGGGTGTTCAACGCGAAGAAGCCGACGCTCGAGTCGATGTGCGCGGCCGCGGCGTTCACGAAGATCGGCGAGGGCCCCTCGGCCGCCTCGGTCCCGTCGTACTGCCCGGGCGCGCGGCCGTAGTAGACGAGGTACCCGTCGAGGTCGCAGTCCGTGCGGTTCGCCGGCCAGGTGAGCTCCATCCGCTGGTCGCCGGGGACGATCTCGAGCGCCGCCGGGGGGACGGGGACGAACTCGTTGCACGGGGCGGACGTGCGCGCGGCCGCCTCCCTCCCCCCGCAGAGCACCCCCCGCGTCCCGCAGTCGTCGATCGCGGCGACGTTCACGTAGTACGTCATGCAGTCCTGGAGCCCGTTGAGGATCTTGTAGAGAAACCCGGCGGGAGCGTCCACCGAGTCGCTGTACACCCCGGAAGCGAGCGAGTAGAAGACCCGGTAGCCCGCGATCTCCCCGTAAGGGAGAGGGGTCGCATCGACCCGGGTTGTCGGATGCAACCAGGTCACGACGATCTGCCCCGCGACGCCGCCCTCCTGCGCGTTGACGGACGGGGGGCAGGAAGGGCGCGCCGGGAGGGAGAAGTGCATCTCGTTCGAAGGGCCTCCTTCCCGTCCGCAGGCGGTCGCGGTCGCGCGGTAGTAGAAGGTCATGCACGTGTCGGACACGAGATCGGTGTAGGTGGTGTCGACGAGATCCGAGGCGATCAGATTTCCAGGGATCGGAAGGACGCCCGCGGACTGCCCCCGATACACGCTGTACCGGACCTCCGCGGTGATCGTGTTCCCGATCGTGTCCTCCGTGACCGGCGACCAGGAGAGGAAGATCGCCCCGGTGCCCCCGCTCCCCCCCATCGACGCGGGCGCCCGCGGAGGCGCGGACGCCCCCACGGATCCCTGTCGCTGACACGGGTGGCTCTCCACATCGGCCACGCTCGTCGCGGTCACGCTGAGGTAGTACGATGTCCCGCCGACAAGATCCCTGACAGTCCAGATGTTCACGTTGCGGGCAAGCCGGCTGTCGAGGTTCATCGAGTCGGGGTTCGTTCCGTAGTAGACGGAGAAGTGGGAGATGTCGTTGAACGCAAGCGCGCTCCCGTCCGTGTTCTCCGTCGGGGTCGTCCATGCGAGCGTCAGCGACTCGCAGTTCGGACTCGTCAGGGCTCCGCACCCGGGCGGGTTCGGTCTCGGCATCGGCGGCGTAAACGGGAGGTTTCTCGGGAAGACGGTCGAGGTGACCGTCACGTCCTGGAACCCGACCTCCTCGCGCGCGTGGGCGGTCTGCGAGGTGAGGGCCACCTCGACCTCGCCGATGTGCTCCGGTTGAACGATCGGGAAGCTCATCGGAGTCCCGTCGCGATTGTAGTAGAAGAACGTCAGCCCGCTGTCCGAGATCCCGTACGCGATCGGAGCCGATAGAATCGTCGCTCCCGCGGTGTCCCAAACGACCCGCTCGATCAGCCGGTCGCTCGGGTTCGGCGTCGCCGAATCGAGGGCGGCGCTCAGATGGATCGAGACGACCTCCGCCCCCGGAATCGTGTCGTAGAGATCCGCGACGAAAACGATCGAGTCGACTCCCGCGAAGACCACCGAGGGCTGCGTCGGGTCCTTCCGGTAGCTGATCTGGCGGAGATCGCCCGTGATCTCCGAAATCGCCGCGCGCGCGTTCTCCTGCGCCTCGACGAGATCCCGCTGCGTCTCGAAGGCCCCCTGGGCGCGCACGAGCATCTGGTAGGAAAGGGCGGACACCGCGGCGAGCACGAAGAGCGCCACCACGATCTCGACGAGAGTGAATCCGCGGTTTCCTTTCATGGCTAGCCCCTCCTCGTGAGGCGGACCCTTCCCGTTCGAATGAGCTGGACCGCGAGCGTCTCCGCGCGATCGTTCCAGAAGAGGACCGTCGCCGGGGCATCCGCGTTCGACACCGTTCCACGCCCCTCGAAGAGCAGATCCCAGTTCGAAGGGCTCCCCCCCGCTCTCACGGAGAAGGACACCCCGCGGTCGACGAAGGTCGTCTCCGGCGGATCGAGCACCCACGCGCCGGCCGAATCGCTCCGCTCCGAGTAGAAGAGACGGCGGCCCGGATCAACCGTCAGGCGGTATGGCACCCGCCTCCAGACCGCCTTCTGGCGGCAGAGGCGCATCGCGCCGGCGAGCCGGTTTCCGTTGCGATCGAGATCCGCGCGCTTCCACGTCTTCATCGCGGGCGGGGCCGTCGCGGCGATCACGAGCCCGATGATCGCGACGACCACCATCAGCTCGACGAGGCTGAAGCCCTTCCCGGAGTTCCTCTTCATCGCTAGTTCCTCGCGTCGTACCTCTCCGCCCACGCGAAGTCCTTCCACAGGTTCAGGGGAACGGGGAAGCAGGGGGGCGGGAAGTCCGTGATGTCCATGTCGTAGTTGTAGCGGCGGGTCGGCCCGTCCGCGTTGGCCAGCACGGTCGACGAGTTCCACGGATACGCGGATCCGCCGTCATGCGTGATGATCGGCCCGTTGATGTTGAGGACCCAGGTCTTGTCCTGGTTCGCCGCGGTGATGATCTCGTTCCACCCCCCGCCCGGACTCGGATCGTTGTTGTACGGCGACTCGCCGACGATGCCGTCCTGATCGAGGTCGTAGCTGCCCGGCGGGGCCGGGGGATGCGCGGAGAGGCTCGTGTTGTAGACGCGCCAGTTCGCGCGGACCGCCACGAGGGCGGCGTCGATGACTGCCACCCGGCTCGTGCCCCCGATGTAGACGTAGTCGGAGGCGACCATCCCGATGTTGACCGGATCGCCCGAGTGATCCGGAAGGCGGGTCACGTCGTCGTATCCGGTGTGCCCGGTGAGGATGTTCCCCTCGATGAAAAGATCGTCCGTGGCGAAGACGCACAGGCTCCTTGCGCTCACGCCGTCCATCGTCCCGCGAACGGATCCGTCCCCTTCGTAGAAGATCACGCCGTTGAAGTCGCCCGCGAGCATCGGACTGCCCGTGACCGGGTCGATGACCGGGTTCCCCCCGTAGCGAATGACGGTGTCGGAACTGGAAGTATCAGGAAAAGAGAAGTCGAAGAGGGAGAGGTCGATCGTGCCGTTCGTGCCGATGCCGAGAGGGTTCCATCCCATGTAGATGCCGATCCGTCCCGTCCCCTCGCAGTCGCACTCGCTCCCGAGCCCCTTCGCTTTGTTCCGGAGCAGCGTGAAATCGACGGAGCTCTCCAGATCAATGGAGCTCGCCGAGTCGGTGTAGCCCTTGTGGAAGACCGCCTGGTCCTTGTTCGTGATGCCGTTCGTCGCGGCGACCATCTCGAGGAACTCGACCTCCGAACCGGAGGAACAACCGCTCGGGAGCCCGAGGGTCCCCCCGACGTACACCTCGCCGGTGAGGATCGCGCCGCACTCGTATGAGGTCCCCCCTTCCTCCACGAAGCGGGCGTACTTGAGGAACGAATCGTGCTTGATCTGGGCCTCCACGAGACGAACCGCGTCGCGCGACCGGCCCCGCGCCGCGAGGTTGAACTCGCTCCCCGAGTACGGGGAGGCGCCGCTCCCGAGGGGGAGGTTCGACTCGCCGAACACGTCGTACCGCCCTCCCCAAGAGAGCGTGTCGACGAGGCGGAAATCGGGAAACCCGTTCCCGTTCTCGTCGTCGAAGGTGATCATGCGGTCCTGGATGTTTCGCTTCGCCATCGCGATCCCCGCCTCGGCGGCGTGAAGGGCCGCGATGCTCTCCCGGTCGTACGCGGCCACCCTCCGGTCGGTTCCGGAGAGAAGGGCGAGCGTCATGCCCATCAGGGAGAGCGCCGTCAGAAGGAGGAGCGACAAGACCAGAGCGGATCCCCTCTCATCGCCGGGTCTGTTCGGTGTCTTCATGGCTAGCTCCCCATGCGGACGATATACGTGCTCGTTTGAACGGTCCGTTCGCGCCCGCGCTCCGTCCAAGAGGTTCGGATGTCGACCTCGACGAGGCCGCGCGGGAGCTCGGAGTCATCGTTTTCGTCGAAAACGTCGACCGTCGCCCGCGCCCTCGAGCCTGCTTCGCATCCAT
>JBDRFQ010000030.1:0-13596 GCA_043818685.1 Candidatus Eiseniibacteriota bacterium | reverse complement strand
GACCCGCTGCGAAAGCGCGGCGCGCTTTCTCGCTTGCGCCGCTCGGCCACCCGCCCCCATGCGGGGGCCTGCGGCCCCGCGATCCAGGGAACGGGTACCCGGCCTCGTCGGAGCGATCCCTCGGGAGACCCCAGCCCGCCTCGCCCGACGGTTGTGCCATGCTGTAGAGTGGACCGTGCGGAGGTGAGGTCGTGGCTCGGTTGCCGTCGTCGTTCGCCGCATGGTTCGGCTTCCTCGCTCTGCTGCTCGTCGCCGCCGGGTGCGGGGGAGGCGGGCAGGACGTCGACGTGTGGGAGTTCCTCGACGGGGATCTCTCCGGGCTCGCCGAGCTCTCCGACGCGAGAAGCGTCCTCTTCTCGAGCTACGACCGGACCGGCGGGAACGACGACGGCTTCTCAGGGCTCTTCTCGCGAATCCGGATCGACGAGAACGGGGAGCACGTCCTCGCCGAGATGGACGGGCCGGGCTGCGTCAAGCGGATCTGGATGACGTGGCCGGGGCGCTCGACGCGGATCCGGATCTACATCGACGGCGAAGAGACCCCGGCGCTCGACCTCCCGATCGAGGAGCTCTTCTCCGGCGAGCGGGAGCCGTTCCTGGCCCCCTTCGTCGGAGGGGACCGCCGGTTCGGCGGCGTCAACTTCTCGTACATCCCGATCCCCTTCGCGAAGAGCATCCGGATCACGACCGCGGACGGCATCCGCTTCTACCAGATCAACGCGCACGCGTACCCGGAGGGAACGAGGCTGAAGAGCTTCACGTTCCCGCCGGGCCGCTCGGATCTCGGGCGCCTCGCAGGCGCGCGCGAGGCGATCGCCGCGCTCCCCGACACCGCCACGATGGAGATGCCGTGGACGGTGGAAGTACGGGAGGGGGACGAGGTGATCGAGTTCACGGCGAAGCTGTATTCACAGCCGAAGGTGAGGATGCCGGGACGGTTGCTCACGGAGGACCTGCCGAAAGGAGCCACTACTATGGAGAGCCTGGGGCAGTTCCGTATCGACCGGCCGGGCACGATCCTGGAGCTGCGGATCTCGCTCGAACCATCCGGGTGCGAGTGGTTCGGGGTGCATCTCCTCGCCTGGTGGGACGGGATCGCAAAGCCCGATCCGATGGAGAAGAGCCCCTCGGTGATCCTCCCCCTGGCGGAGGTTTTCGGGAGCGCGTTTGCGCTGGTGGACCTGCGTTCGGCCGCTGTGCTCTCTCGCGGGAGCACGGGGGTTCTCCGTCTTCCCATGCCGCTTCGGAGCGCCCGGATCGGGCTTTCGGATGTGGGAAGCGGTGCCGTTACCGCCCGTGTTCGCATCCTGTTCCGGCCGTCCGAAGTCCCGGAAGATGGGCCACGCTTCCATGCGATGCACGCAGGGACGGCGACCAATGGGAACGACCCGTTCGATTCGAGCGTCCCCTCTCTCGGGAGCGCGGCGCATCAGGCGGGAAGGGCCTTGGGGAGGGGACACTACGTCGGCACCCTGCTGAGCGCGCACGGAGGCGCCATTGCCTCCTTCCTCGAGGGGGATGAGACCGTGGTCGTGGACGGCGACACGGCGGCCGCTCTCCGCGGCACCGGAACCGAGGACTACTTCAACTCGGGGTGGTACTTCGCCGGGCCCAGCGCCCCGCTCCCCTTCAGCGGCGTTTCGTTCAAGCGTGAAGATCCGGCTCCGCGCGTCTCGGCGTACCGGTGGCACCTCTCCGACCGGATCGCCTTCGACGACTCCCTCTCGTTCCGATTCGAGATCGGCGACGGTGCGATCGAGCCAGGGACCGAGTACTCGACCGTGGCGTTCTGGTATCAGCAAGAGCCGCATGTGTGGGGTGTCCTCTACCGTCAGGATGAGCGCGGCTCCCGCTACCACCGGGTGGTCGTCTACCCCCGGCACATGGTCTCCTTCCTGACCTTCGACGACAAGCCGAACCTCTCGGAGTACTGGTTTCTCGACGACAGCGGGGTCAGAGGCGCGAGCGTGGCCGGCGGGCTTCCGTGGAGGAAGCTCACCGACGAGTGGCGCGGCAAGCCGGATCCCACCGCGCTCTATGGCGGCTGGGCATTGGGGTCGGAGGACCAGGCGTTTCCCCTCTGCGACTTCCCCTCGGCGGCCCGCGCGGATACCGTTCGCTTCAAGTGGCCGGGCGGTCTTCCGGAGGGGCGGTACGCCGTCTCGCTCGTGTACGCGAAGGGGCCGGGCCTTGGGAAGATCGAGGCGCGGATCGAGGACCGGACGATCCTCGACCCGGTCGACTGCGCGGCGGACAGCCTCGAGCCGGTCGTCGTCTCTCCGGGCGTTTCGATGGTTCTCGGCGGCGAAGAGCTGATCGTGGATTTCCATGCCGAGCCCGCACCCCTCACCGAGCCCGTCGACCATCACCGAAGATGGTCGGCCGCCTCCCTCGACAGAGACGACGAGTGGCGGTTCTCCCACCGCGGCAGGGAGACCGAGAGGTTGAGGTACAGGAAGCTCGCCGGCCTTGTCTCCGGCGTTCTCCTCACGCCCACCGAGCCGCCGATCGACCGGTGGCTCGTCGCGGGGCCGTTCGACGACTGGGCGTGCACGATGTTCGATACGGCCTATGCGCCGGAGAAGGAGCACGAAGCGGCGGGCGTGAACCGCGAAGCGGTCTATCACGGCCTCGGCGGCGCGGAAGTCCGTTGGACCGAGGCGCGCGCCGACTCCCTCGGCTTCGTCGACCTCCGAGAGGCGGTCGGGCCGGGGACCCACCGGATCGCCTACGCCGTGACCTGGGTCCACAGCCCCCGCGCGCGGTCCGCCCTCTTCTCGTTCGGGAGCGACGACGGGGCGATGGTCTGGCTGAACGGGATGCGGATCCACCGGTGGCCGGTGCACCGCGGCTGGGAGGACGATCAGGATCGCTTCACGGGCGAACTGATCGACGGTTGGAACGAGGTCCTCGTCAAGGTCGAGCAGGGGATCGCCGGATGGGGATATTCTCTCCGCCTCTCGGACGCGCGCGCCGAGCTCGTCTTCTCGACGGCGCCGGATTGAGCGCGCCCCGGGAGGGATACCCCCCGATGCCCCGCCCCCACGATCCCTACCGCGTGATCTCCGCCCACACCCTGAGGATCTCCGCCACGCTCCACGCCTGAGCGATGCACCCTCGAGGCGTGAAGGGCGGATCGCCGTCGAAGATCTCGCTCACCGACCCGAGCCCGTGCTCCGAGAGGTGGCCGAAGAACGGCTCGAGGAACGAGCGTGCGAGCGCGGCGTCCCGGTAGACCCTGAAGTGGGCCGAGACGAAAGGCCCGATGAGCCACGCCCACACGGTTCCTTGGTGGTACGCCCTGTCACGTTGCAGCCGATCCCCGCCGTATCGCCCCGAGTACGACGGATGCTCGGCCCCGAGAGAGCGGAGGCCGTACGGGGTGAGGAGCCGCGTCGCGCAGACATCGACGATCGCCTTCCGCCTGGCGCCGTCGAGCGGGCTGTGGAGAAGGGAGACCGCGAGGAGCTGGTTCGGGCGGAGCGATGGGTCGTCCCCGTCCGGCCCGTCGATCACGTCGAGGCAGTGCCCGAGCGTGCCGCTCCAGAACCTCTCGAACCCGGCCCGCACCCGGTCCGCCGCCTCGTCGAAGTGCCCGCCCGGCCTCTCGATCGCGCGCGCGAAGCCCGCCGTCACGCGGAGCGCGTGGTACCAGAGCGCGTTCACCTCGACCGGCTTCCCGATCCGCGGCGTCACGACGAGGTCGCCGGCCTTCGCGTCCATCCACGTGAGCTGCACCCCCTCCTCGCCTGCGGCGAGAAGCCCGTCCCGCGGATCGACGCGAATCCCGAACCGCGTTCCCCGCTCGTGCCAGTCGAGAACCTCCACGAGACGCGGAAAGAGTTCGCGGAGGAGCTCGTCGTCTCCCGTCGCCTCGTGATACGCCCGGATCGCCTCGAAGTACCAGAGGGTCGCGTCGACGGTGTTGTACTCCGGCGCCTCCCCCTCGTCGGGGAAGCGGTTCGGCAGCATCCCGCGGTCGAGGAAGCGGGCGAAGGTGAGGAGGATCGTGCGGGCGATCTCGGGGCGTCCCGAGGCGAGCGTGAGGCCGGGGAGCGCGATCATCGTGTCGCGCCCCCAATCGGAGAACCACGGGTATCCGGCGATCACCGACCGCCCGGAGGGATCCGCGTCGCTCGCCCGTGCGACGACGAACTGGTCGGCGGCGAGCACGAGCTGTTCGAGCGCGTCCTCGTGCGCCTCCGCCCGCCTCGTGAGCCCTTCCGCCCGCGCGAGAAGGCCCCTCTCGTGGGAGTTCCTCCTCTCGATCGCCGGTGCGCCGTCCGGGTCCGCCTCCTCGTCGAGGGAGAGCACGAGCGTCGTTGAGTCCCCCACGAAGAGCGTGCCGTGGAAGCGCGCGGCGCGGAAGAGGTCCTCCATCGCCTCGAGGCCCCGGTACGCCTCCAGCGGCAGGAAGAAGCGCTTCCGCCACTCCGGTTCGGGCTCGGCGGTCATACGAATACTCTTGACATAAAGGGAACGGGCGCCCTCGCCGGGGCGCGCGCGGATTCCGTGGGGGATCGGATCGATCGCGATCGAGCGCTCCCCCGCGCTCGTCGTTTCGTGGTGATCCCGGGCGTCCGCGAACACGCCGATCTCGAGCTCGAGCGGCTCCGAGGCTCGGAGGAGGTCGTAGCGAAGGTACGTCGTGTTCGCCCCGGGCTCCATCCAGACGCGCTTCTCGACGAGCGCGTCCGAGATGCTGAAGGTCCAAACGGGCGTCGTCCCCTCGAGGCGGAACCGATCGATCCGCTGGAAGCCGGGAGGGTCCACACCGTCCGGGAGGCGGCGGTCGGCGTGGAGAGGCACCGAGAGCCCCTGGTAGAGAACCGTCTCGTCCGCCTTCGGGACGAAGAGCGCGCGCCCGATCGGCGGGCGGAGCGCGGCGACGAGGAGGCCGTGGTAGCGCCTCGTGCGGAAGCCCGCGACAGTCCCCGAGGCGTACCCGCCGATCCCGTTCGTCATGAGCCATTCGAGACGCCCCGAGATCAGCGGATCGGAGCAGATTCCCTTGCCGAGATCGACGACGCTCCTCATCCTCGCCTCCAGCGTCCCGCTCGGGAACCGGCGCGCGTCCCTCGCGCGCGGCACCTTCGCGAAAGCCGCGTCCCCTTCGCTCTATTTTAGCGGGAAGGCGGGCCGCGCCCAAGAGCCGTCCGATCGAGAACGAAGAAGGCCGCCCCTTCCCCGGGCGGCCTTCCTGCTTTTTTCATCAAACCGGGATGCGGCGTTAGAACGCCCCCCAGCTCTGCTTGCCGGGGATGTAGTAGCTCGGGCAGATGAAGCGGAAGAGGCGCGCGAACTTCCTCGCCTTTCTCCTCTTCTCCATCGTCTCCGCTTCGATTCGTCCCATCTCGCCGCCGAACAGCTCGGTGAAGCGCGCCCGCGCCGCCTCGGTCTTCTCCTCTTCGGAGTCGAAGAGGCTCCGGATCTTCCGGAGCTCGCCGTGATCGAGCCAGACCCCTCCGCAGCCGGGGCACTCGTCGATCTCGATCTCCTTCTGCACGGAGAAGTAGTGGCGCATCATGACGAGCTCCTGGCATCGGGGGCACTTGCGGCGCGCGGCCTTGTCGACGCGCACCGATTCGTCCCGCTCGATGTCGAGGACGCCGTCTCCCACGGGCTCGCGGGGCTCGTCCATTTTCTTGAGCTCGAAACGATCGAACCAAATGCCGCCGCATCCGCCGCGGCAGACATCGAGCCGGATCCCTGCCGCGTCCTTCTGCGTGAGAGTGTTCCTGCAGGCCGGACAGCGCATGGCGACCTCCCTGTCGGTTCGCGGGCCGGGGAGCGCGGCGCGCGCTCCGCCAACCGGAGTATCGGCGCGGCGCGGGGGGGTCTGAACCGCGGGCGGGGGGCGCTTCCCGAGGCCGAGAGGCGCAGGCGGCGGGCAGGGCTCGAATCAGGCGCGCGGGTCCCCGGAGACCTCGGCCTCGAGCGCCCGCTTTCTCTCCTCGGGGAGCCAGGAGGCCGCGGCGGCGTTCCGGACGAGGCCGCGGATCTCCTCGCGGGTGAAGCCGAGCTCGCTCTCGAGAAGGGCGTACTCCTCGGCGAGCGAGTTTCCGAACATCGTCGGGTCATCCGTGTTGATCGTGATGAGCAGCCCCTTCTCGTGGAAGAGGCGCGCGGGGTGCTCGCGGAGCGAGGGAACGACGCCGCACCTCACGTTGGAGAGAGGGCAGAGCTCGATGGGGATTCTCCTCTCGGCGAGGAGATCGAGAAGGGCCTCGTCCCCCGCGGCGCGCGTCGCGTGCCCGACGCGGTCGACGCGAAGGATGAGAACCGCGTCCCGAACGCTCTCGGGGCCTGCCGCCTCTCCGGCGTGCGCGCTCGTTCGGAAGCCGAGGCGGCGCGCCTCCTCGAAGACGCCGGCGAAGGGGGCAGGCGGGTGCTCGTGCTCCGATCCGCCGATCCCGACGCCGATGATGCCGAACCCGCGCGCCTCCTCTACCTCGGCGAGGGTCCGGCGGGCGTTCTCCGGGCCGCGGTCGCGGACCAGGTCCGCGACGAGGGCGACCTCGACCTCCGGCACGCGGCCGAGCCCCTCCCGGATCGCCTCGGCGAGGCGCCCCGTCGTGAGGCCGTGCCGGAAGAAATCGGACGGGGAGAAGAAGGCCTCCGCGTAGCGGATGTTCTGGCCGGCGAAGCTCCGCGCCGCGGACTCGGCGAGAAGCGTGAAGTCGTCGTACTCACGGAGGTACCCGTTCTTCCATGACCACATCTCGATGAAGTGGGGGAAGTCCCGGTAGACGAGCTTGCGGCGGAGGGCCTCCCGGTCCGGAATCGGCTCCTCGCTCCCGTACTTCCGGACGAGCTCGAAGAGGGCGTCGAGAGAAATCGCTCCCTCGAGGTGGACGTGCAGCTCCACCTTGGGGAGGCGGGCGAACCAGGCGGGATCGGGCGCGTTCGCCACCGGGTCTACTCGTACCTCATGCCGGACATCATCGAAACAGGCTCTTGATCGTTCCCCAGGAGGCGGGCTCGATCGGCGTCCCTTCGCAGGAGAAGGTCGCGTCCATGATGAACTGAATGGGGCCTACGGGGTCCGCGAAGAAGTACGGCGGGCAGTACATGGTGTCGTAGTTCCCCCAGTAGACGGAATGGACACCCAAGGGACCCGGCCATCCATCACAGGCGATCGGCGCCTGGCTGTTCCTGTAGTTGTTGTCGAGGCACCAGTGGGGCAGCCCCCCCTTGTCGAAGACAGAGATGACCGCCACCATGTCCGCGTTGGTCGTCCCGAGGCCCGGGTAGTGGTTCCACCGCTCCGTCGGATCCTGGCAGAGGAGCGAGCCGATCGGCTCCCCGACCATGCAGAAGTCCTCGTCGACTGGCCACAGGTAGTACGACAGGGTGTAGCCCCATCCCGGAGTCGTGTACCTCCAGTACCACCAGAAGCCTAGGTGCACACACTCCGCCCCCGGTTCCTTGGCGCAATCGTTCGGAAGGTCGAAGACGACGCCGGCGTGGTCACCGGCAATCCTCTCGTCTCCCCTGAACGGCGAGTACCTCCAATACCACCCCGAGCAGATGTTGTAGTAGACGATCGAGCAGGTTCCGGTCGCTCCGTCGACCCGCCCGTGCGGAACGATCGCCTCCCGCTCCGCCCAACGGTCGAAGGGAACGTCGGCGAGCGCCGCCCCGGCCAGGACCGCGAAGAGGACCGTTGCCGCCAAGAACGACCTCATGAGACGCCCCCCCGAAGGAGAATGAAGAATGGACCTTTGAGAAGCCTAAGATCAGATTAGCACACGCCTTGCGGCTCGTCGAGCCCCCGGCCGGAAGAGGCATGGGGGTCGGCCGACCGGAGGCGCGACCTCTCCGGGGGGTGACGGCTCCCGGGGAGGGGCCCCCGCCCGGGGGACCCGGCCCCCGACCCCCGCCGACGAAAGCGCTTGACAAATCGACGGAACGGCCGATAATCTGCATGAAGTGTTGGGGTTTCTCCTGCCGAGTCGACTCGCCGTGCAAGCCCCCGATGAATCGAAGGTCGGTCATGGAGTCAGGTTCCCAAGCACGAACGCAGAAAGGCACGAGGCCTCTCTCTGCGGGATCGGTAGTTCCCGCGCCGACCGGATAGGCGGAGAATCCGCATCCGGGAGGCCGGGCGTGAGTTTGTTTTGGGGCGAAACGGAGTTGGAGATCGTATGAAGATCTACGTCGGCAACCTACCCTTCAACGCGACCGAGGACGAGCTTCGCGAGCTGTTCGCAGCGCACGGCACCGTTCAATCGGTCAGCCTGATCACCGACCGGGAGACCGGCAGGCCGCGCGGGTTCGGCTTCATCGAGATGGATGACACCGAAGGAGCCGCCGCGATCCGGGCGCTGAACGGCCAGGACATGGGCGGGCGGAACCTGAAGGTCAGCGAGGCCCAGCCGCGCAGGGAGGGTCAGGGAGGCGGAGGCCGCCGCGGTCGCTGGTAGAGCCTAAGCCTGAATGGAAGAGGGGGCCGGTTCGCCGGCCCCCTCTTTCTTTCTCTATTGATACGCCTCGTCGGTTCGGCCTCGGTCCGCCCGAACGCCGAAGAGGCTCGGCCGCTTCAGGCGGATCGACGTCAGAGCTTCCCCATCCCCCGGCACGTGCGCGCCCGCCGGTTCCAAGCCGCTCTCGATGAGAGGATCTCTGGCCAGAAGGGGAACGCGCGGCACTGAGCCGGGCGGGCGTCGTAGATCACGCACCCCCCCTCGGCGAGAAACGGGCATCGACGGCGCCGCGTGACGCGGATCTCCGTCCCCTTCATGTCTCCACCGTACCGTTTCCTGAACTCGGAGACCGTGATGCCGAGGCGCCGCGCCGCGCCCGCCCGCTCCCGCCCGGAGAAAGAGACATACCCCGGCTCCAAGCAGCAGCTCCCGCACCGCGCGCACGAGAAGCGCGGCTTCCTCTTGTCGATCATGCGAACCGGACGTGCTGGAGATCGGGGTTCCGCCGCGGGCGGCGGCCGACCTTCGCCATGCGGACCCACTTCCCCTCGACCTTGGCGCGGAGGACGTCGGCGGTGTAGTCGTTCTTCCCCTGCAGGAAGGCCGAACCGACTCCGTACATGTCGACAGGAACGCGGAGCCTCTCGAAGCGGCGGATTCTCTCCTCGTCGAACCCGCCGGTGGCGGCGATTTGGATGGAGCGGAAGTAGCGAAGCGCGCGATCGCGCTCCTCCCCACGGTAGCCGAGACGGTCGGGCGCTTCGTCGAGGGCGCGGCGAAGAACGCGGATGAGCTCCGGCGAGACTCCCGGCTCCCCCCCCTTGCCGAGGGAACGATCGACGACATCGTCCGCCGTGTCGGCCCGCACCGCGAAGAGGCGGTAGCGCTCCGCTCCCTCCCGGTCTCCCGCCCGGATGCGCCGCTGGTGCTCCTCGAAAAGGGCGGAGGCGGCGCGCACCGCGTCCGTGACCGAGTCGTTGTTCACGTCGACGAGCGCGATCCGCTTCACCGTGATCGGGAGGGTGCGCGCGAACTGGACCATCGCCTCGGCCGTGTCGCGGAGGAAGCAGAGAAGGTAGGCGTGGGGAACCGTCCCGCTCGCCTGCCCGCCCCACAGCTCCGCTTGGGCCTGGGTGGAGACGTACGGCTGCACGCGCCGGCCGGCGTCGGCGTTGTACCGCTCGACTGCGAGGCGGTACGAGTATCCGTCGAGCCTCTGCGCCGCGGGAAGATCGAACCGGGCGGGGAAGAAGAAGATCGGCTTCCCCCGCGCCGCCTGGAGCGCTCGATAGACATTGGTCGCGATCTTCGTCTCGCGCGTGAGGACGCCGAGAAGCACGGTTTCGAGATAGCCGTACCGTCGGTACTCGCCCCGGACGACGAGCGCCGGCGCCCACGGCTTCACGCGGGTCCCCTCGGGGACCGCCTCGACCTCGAGGATCTTCCCAATCGAAACGCGGCGCGGACGGTTCACCCCTCCGGCGCACTCCTTGAGCACCTGGAGGGAATGGTTGACGCCGCAAGCAAGCGACCAGGGCTTCCTCCGGGTGAAGAAGTGCATCTCGGTCTGCATCGGGCCGATCGCCGCCGTCCCCGCCGCGCCGGACCCGGTGGGGAGGACCGGGAAGCTCCCCACGTGGTGGTACTGGTCGACGACGAGGCGGTCGAGGATGGCGGCCGCGTTGAGGAAGTAGGCGTCCGTGTAGTGGCCGGCGCGCACTCCTTCCTTGTCGTATGGAAAGGGCGCCGGAGCGGGGGCACCGATCGGCAAGGCGGAGACTCCTTCCCGTGAGGAGCATATCGCGAACCTTACAACAATAGCCCGGCCGGACGATTCGGGCAAACGGAACCGGGTATCGGGGACGGGGCGGCCGGGGTATCCTCCGGGAAGGGCAAGGCCGCGGGAGGGAGGCGAGGGTGAACGGAGAGATCCGCCAGGCGATCGTGCCCTGCGGGGGGCTCGGGAAGAGGCTCGATGCGCTCAGGTGGGGGCGCCCGAAGGAGATGCTCTCTCTTGCCGGAAAGCCCCTGGTTCGGCGGGTCGTGGAGGAGGCGCTCCGCGGCGGGGCCCGGCTGGTCGCGGTCGTCGTTCGGCCCGGCAAGGAGGAGATCGTCCGCTACCTCTCCTCGCCCTCCGTGCGGGAAGAGCTCCGCGTCGATCGGGAGGGTCGATCGATTCTGTTCGTCGTGCAGGAGGAGCCGACCGGGCTCGCCGACGCGATCGCGCTCGCCTGGCGCGGGATGGAGGCGGAGCCGTCCGCCCTCCTCCTTCCGGACAACATCTACGACGGGAACGGTCTCGCCGAGATTCTCCCCGCGTATCTCGAGACGCGGCGCTCGACCGCCGGCCTTCTCTCCCTCGATGAGAGCGAGTGGGGAGGCTTCGGGAACTGCGGCGGCGTCCGGACCGAGCCGGAGGGGAGCGTTCTTCGCGTCGTCTCCCTCGGCTCGAAGGGGAAGGGCCCCTTTCGCGGGGAGCCGGGAGGCGGGCGCACCCTCCGGTGGTACGGGAGGGTGATCCTCACGCCGCGCTTCTTGACACTCATGGAGTCGGTGCGGTTTCCTCCGGGTGGGGAGCGCGACGACGTGCCGGTTCTCCAGGCGCTCGTCGAGGACGAGGGGGTGGCCGGCGTCCCGCTTCGAGAGAGAGGCTTCGACGTCGGAAACCCCGAAGGGCTTGCCCGCGCGGAGGCGTACTTCGGAAGAGGGGAAGCGGAGGGCGGACGATGATTACCTGGACGGTTCTCGGAAGCGGGACCCACTACGCGAGCGCCCGGCGGGGATCGCCGGGCCACCTGGTCGAGGCGGGCGGGCGGCACTTCCTCTTCGACTGCGGGGCGGGGACGTTTCACTCTCTCGCGAAGGCAGGCTCCGCCCCCGAGCGGATCGCGGCGTGCTTTCTCACGCACGTTCCTTCCGACCACGTCTCCGATCTCGTGCCGCTCCTCTTCCACATCCGGAACCACGTGAAAACGAGCGGGGAGGAGAAGACGCTCCGCCTCTTCGGCCCGCCCGGGTTCGCGAGCTTCGTCCGGTCGCTCCGCCTCGTGCACGCGCCGTTTCTCGAGACGGAGAACCTCCGGCTCGTTATTCACGAGGGGGAACACGGCGAGGAGAGCATCGAGGGCGTGCGCGTCCGCCACATCCCCGTTCCGCACGGGATCGCGGCGATCGCCTATTCGATCCGCTCGGAGGAGGGGGACGCGGCGGTCTACTCCGGCGACACCGGCCGCTCCGCCGAGCTCGTTCGCCTCGCGCGCGGCGCCGCTCTTCTCGTCATCGAGGCGAACCTCGCCGAGGGGGAGGTGGAGCCGTTCCATCTCGCGCCGTCGGACGCGGCGCGCATCGCCGCCGAAGCGGGGGTGAAGGGGATGCTCCTCGTGCACCTCAACCCGGAGAGCGACGATGTCGATCTCTCGGGCGCGTGCCGGGATCTTTTCGGCGGGAAGGTGCTCGTAGGGGAGGACCTTCTCTCGGTGCGCATCGAGGGGGGCGAGGTTCTTTGAAAGAGGTCCGCTTCGGGCTCGCGGGGGTCGGCAGGCACGGCGCGCGCTACGCGCATCATCTCCTTCACGGCGACATCCCCGGCGCCCGTCTTACGGCGATCTGCAGGCGTGACCCGGCCTCCGGCCGGGAAACGGCGAAAGAGTGGCGGGTTGCGTTTCACGAGGACGTGCGGGCGCTCGCCCGCGATCCGAGCGTGGACGCGCTTCTCGTCGTCACCCCCGCCGCGCGTCATCCCGAGGCGGTCGAGGCTGCGGCGGAGGCGCGGAAGCCGGTTCTCGTGGAGAAGCCGCTCGCGCGCGATCTCGCCTCCTGCGACCGGATCGCCCTCGCGGCGGAGCATTCCGGCATCGACGTCATGGTCGCGCAGACGACCCGCTACGAGGGCCCGATCCGGGGCCTCTTGGACGCGCTCCCCGAAATCGGCCCGGTGCGCGAGGTCCTCTTCTCGCTCCGCTCCGAGGACCGCACGCACGAGAAGGGCGCGTTCAGCGAGCGGCTCGACGACGGCGGCGCCGTTCTCGACTCGGGCGTTCACTACTTCGATCTTCTCCCCTTCCTCATCGGGCCGGTCGCCCTGGTGTGGTGCGAGCGGCATTTCGTGCGCGGAACCCCGATCGACGACGCCTACACCGCGTTCTTCCGATCGCGTTCAGGGGCGCGCGCCGTCGTCGACATGAGCCGGTGGGGAAGCTCCCGGCACGAGGCGATCCAGGTGGTCGGAGAGGAGGGGATCCTCCTCGTCTCCCGCACGCCGCCGTCGCTCGAGAAGGTGACCGGCCGAAGGCGCGAGGCGGTCCCGTTCCCCGACGTGCCCGGCACGCTCGTCCCGACCCTCCTCGACTTCCTCAGGGTTTGCCGGGGTGAGGGGAAGCCGCCCATCACGATCGCCGACGGCCGGGCCGCGGTTGCCCTCGCCGAGGCCTGCATCGGGAGCCGCGGAGCCCGAGTCCGGCTCGGCTGACGCCCCTGCCCCGGAAGCCCTCGGGATCCTCTTGAACGGCAGTAGCTTGAGCCTCTCTCACCTGCCAGGAGGACCGCCAGGACGGATGTCATTTTGGCAGAAAAAAAGTTCTTGCACTCTCCCGCTGAGAGTGCTAGCTTCTACTCGCTTTGATTTCAGGATGTTGTGGCGCGGACCCTCTGAGGTATGCCTCTTGCATTAGCATCGCCCCGCTGAAGATGGGTTCTGATCGCAGCCCGATATCTTCCTGAACAACGAAATGGGGTTCATCGGAGCCGTGGGTGGAGAGTCCGCCCGCGTGGAAAGGAGCCAGGGGATGAAGATCAAACCTCTGAACGATCGGATTCTCGTGAAGCGTCTCGAGGCGGAGGATAAGACAAAGGGCGGGATCATCATTCCCGACACCGCCAAAGAGAAGCCGAACCAGGGTCGCGTGATCTCCGTGGGAGAGGGCGCGAAGGACAAGGACGGGAAGCGCGTGAAGATCCAGCTGAAGGCCGGAGACCGGATCCTCTTCTCCTCGTACGCGGGGACCGATCTGAAGCTGGAGGGGGAGGAGTTCATCATCCTCCGCGAGGACGATGTCTACGGGGTCATCGAGTAGAGAAAGGGAGAAAGAAACATGGCTGCCAAGCAGTTGAAATTCCATGAGGACGCGCGCCGCGCCATCCTCTCGGGCGTGGAACAGCTCGCCGCCGCGGT
>JBDRFQ010000029.1:0-5746 GCA_043818685.1 Candidatus Eiseniibacteriota bacterium | reverse complement strand
GGCTTCCTCCAGCCAGGCGCCCACGCGCGAGCTCTTCGTCTCCGCAGGCGTGAGCGGGCCGGTCGCTGGCTCCGGAAGGGCGCGGACCCGCTCGACGAAGCGGGCTTCCTCCATGCGCAGCTGCGGTCCCCCGGCGCGCTCCGTCTCGAACACGTCCGCCGCGCTCACGACCATGCGATACGTTCGCCAGTCCGCCGGATCGCTTCGGTAGAGTTCCTCGCCCACCTGGAGCAGCGTGGCCCGGTCGGGTGCGGTCTTGGATGCTTGGTAGACGGCGAACACGCCGCGCCGGTTCCTGTCGGCCAGATCGAGAACGCTGCGATGATCGGGGCCTTCCAGGTCGGCGAGGATGAAGGACTCGAGAGGATCGCCCCCCCGCCGAGCGAGGGAGGCGGCGAGCTGGGGCGAGTCGTTACGAAGCCTCTGAAGGGGGGCCGAGAACTCGAGACGCCCGTTGATGTCAGTGTTGAGCGGTCCCCGGCCTGCCCAGGCGCTGAGCACGTCGTGATCGGCGAGGCAGGCTCCCAGAATGCGTCCCGGGTGCTCGAGCCCGACCGACTCGAGATCGCGATAGACATCCGTCTCGAGCATGCGGAGCGCCAGCGTGTCGAGAGGAACCGACCCCGTCTCTTCGCGCGCGACGAGGAAGAAGTCGCTGTACTGCCCCTGCCAGAGGCTCACGTTCGGGAAGACGGAGATGATCGTCCGGACGACGAGGAGGAAGTCGCTCGGCGCCATCCCGTACGACTGGAGCCACTGGCAGTAGACGCCGCCGGGCCGGAGCCTGGAACGTGCAAGTTCGAAATATTCTTTCGTGAAGAGATTCGGGATGCCGGCGAGCCACGGGTTCGAGGGCTCGGAAACGATGACGTCGTAGTTCTCCGGGGTGAGGAGCAGGTGGTTCCTTCCGTCGTTCCGGAGGATCCGGACCCGGGGGTCGTCGAACGCGCCGCGGAGATAAGGACCGAAGTAAACGCGTGCCGCCTCGATCACGGCGTCGGAGATCTCGAGCACGTCGATCGCGCGCACCCGCGAGTGCGCGGCGGCCGAGGCCATGGTCACGCCTCCCCCGAGCCCCACGACCAGAACTCGCTCGGGGTTCGATGCGAGAAGGAGGGGAACCTGAGCGATCGCGACCTGCGTCGGCATGTCGGCCAGACCGGTGCTCGCGTCCGGCTTCCCGTTGATCCGGAGGGTCCGCCCTCCCCAGGGGGGCTCGTGAACCGAGATCGTCGCGTCGGCGCCGTCCCGGTAGTAGAGGATCTCGCCGGTGTCCCCCAGTGAGCCGAGGAAGGCCCCCGCCGTGAGCGTTGCCCGGTCGAGGGGTTTCTCCATGGCCGCATGCACGCGGAGGGCGAGCAGGACGAGAAGGAGAACCAGCGTCCCGGCGCGCAGGCGAAGCGGTGCTCTCCCTTCGGCGAGGAGGAGCGCGATCCCCAGCCCGGCGGAGAGGGCGATCGCGATGCCGATCGTGCCGGTGATCCCCGCCGGCCCGGCGAGAAGATAGAACCCCGCCACGACCGAGCCGAAAATCGTGCCGATCGTGTTGACCGAGTAGGCGATCCCGACGTTTCGAGACGCCTCGCGGTGCATTCGTGTGATCGCGTAGACGACGAGCGGGAAGGTCGTGCCGAGCACGAGGGTCGGGACGATGAGGATCGCGAAAATGTGCATGAACTGCTTGGCGAGGAACTCGGGCCCGGTCGCCCCCATCTCGCGGAGCCACTCGACGACCCGCTCGGAGAAGCCGGTGAAGTGTGGGAGGATCCAGAGGGCGGAGAGGCCGAGCGCCGCCTCGGCGATCCCGAGGGCGAAGACCGGCCGGCGGATCCGGTGGGCGGTGAGGCCGATCGCGAATGCGCCGAGCCCGAGCCCGATGATGAAGACGACGAGGACCGACGTGAACGCGTAGACCGAGGAACCGACCTGGACGAGGAGGATGCGCGTCCAGGCGATCTGATAGGCCATCGCCGCGAAGCCGGAGACTCCCACGGTGAGGATCACGAGCCCCCGGAGGAGAGGACCCATCCCCGCGCCGGGAGCGGGCGCCTCGCGCGCCTCAGGCTCCGCCTCGGTCCGATCGACCGCCGCTCCCCTCTCGAGACGCGAACGGATGAGGAGCGCGGCCGTCCCGAGGGAGAGGTTGCCGATAACCGCGACGAGGAGCGCCCCGTGCCGCCCGAGCATCGGAATGAGCAGGAAGCCGCCGATCGCCGCGCCGATCGCCGCGCCGATCGTGTTGATCCCGTAGAAGGTACCGGTCACGTTTCCGAAGCGCCGGTCCCTCCTCACCCCGTGCTCGACGAGAATGGGGAGCGTCGCACCCATGCACGCCGTCGGGAGAAGAAGGAGAAGCCCCGAGGCAAAGAAGCGGACCGCGTGAAGGAGGATGAACCGCTCCGGCCCGACGAGGTTGTGGACGAAGCGGTAGAGCGGAACCGCCCCGGAAAAGCCGAGCTCGATGAGGAGCGCGGAGAGCCCGATCGCGATCTCGAGGAGGCCGTACGCGCGGAGGGGGGAGGCGAGGCGGGCCGCGCGCCGCCCCGCGAGGAAGCTCCCGAGCGCGAGGCCGCCCATGAACGCGGCGAGCACGGTCGTGATCGCGTGGGTCGTCCCGCCCATGATGAGCGTGAGCCGGTGCACCCAGAGCAGCTCGTAGACGAGACCGGCCGCCCCGGACAGAAAGAAGAGGACGTAAAGAATCATGAGCACCTGCGCGTCAACGGCCGCCGTGGGGGCGAACCGACAAGCTCCCGGCGCGCGGGGTCCGCGAAGCCCCGTCTCCGACTCCATCTTATCACACCCCCGTGGGCCGGCCCACGGGCCCCGGGTCGGTCCTGGCCCGCCCCGAAACGCGCGATCTCCGGGCGGAGCCCTTCGCGCCGCCCCTTGCCAGGACGGCCGCGATGTGGTACGATAAAAGCTGAAAATCCAAGTGGTTGTGCCGGATGACCGCCCGCTCCCCGAAGAGGGCCATTCGCGTATCCCGGCGGCAGGTGACCGATCGCGCGCGCGCCGGAGAATGAGGAGAAACAGGTGATGAAAAGCGGGTCGAGGTTCGCCTGCGTCGTTCTACCGGTTGCGTTTCTTTTGCTCGGATCGGGAGGCGCGCTCGGGGCTCCCGGTTCCGGCTTGCTCCTACCGCCGGAGGAGAACCCGCGGTTCGTCGTGTACGATCTCCCCCCGGCGGAGATCGAGGCGCGGCTCGCCGTGCCGTACGAGGAGATGGAGCGGCGGAGGGGGGAGGTCGAGGTGCGCGTCCCATCCGACACGGGGGTCGTGCTCGTCCTCCTCTGCCAGTGGGAGGACGACCCGGCGGACACGATCGCCCACCCGCCCGAGGCGTACGACACGCTCCTCTTCAGCGAGGGGTTCGTGGATCCGGGGAGCATGCGCGAGTACTTCCTCGAGGTGTCGTACGGATCGTACTGGATCGAGGGGGACATCGTCGGCTGGCTCACGCGGCCGACCTACATATCGAGCCTCTGGTTCACCGACTTCCTCGAGGCGGCGGATCCGTTCGTCGACTTCTCCGACTACGACCGGGACGGCGACGGGTACACGGACGCGGTCTGGATCTTCCACGCCGGGCCGGGCGAGGAGGAAACCCACGACCCGGACCACATCTGGTCGTACGCTGTCTACGGCCTCGACTACATGACCGACGACGGCGTGATCGTGGACCGCTACTCGTGCAACCCGGAAGAGCACGCGGACGGGTCGATCATCACGATCCGCGTGGGCGCGCACGAGGCCTCCCACGTCCTCGGCCTGCCGGACCTGTACGACTACGACTCGAAGCTCGACACGGTGACCTACTACACGCCGAACGACGCGAACGACCACCCGATGGTCGACTGGTGTCTGATGGGGTACGGCGGCTACAACATCATGGCGTACGTCACACGGCCGGACCCGTCGCACCTCTGCGCGTGGTCGAAGAAGCAGCTCGGCTGGGTGACGCCGATCGTTCTGAGCCAACCGGCCCACCGCATCCCGCTTCCCGAGACGAACACCAATCCGTTCGCCTGCCGGATCAGCCGTCCCGGGACCACGAAGGAATACTTCCTGATCGAGAACCGGAACGCGAATTCGTCCTCCAAGTTCGACCATCTCGACGGCGATTTCTCAGCCTATTTCCACTGGTTCACGCAGGGGGCGAACGAAAAAGACTCGGGAATCTTGATCTACCACGTTGACGACAACATGTCGAGGAACAACGGCTGGCCGACCTACGCGCACTACAAGGTCCGCGTGGAGGATGCCGGCTACGATCCGTCGAACCCGTGGGACGGGTCGAGCGAGTTCTCCGAGTGGTGGTACCCATACGAGTTTCGGATCGGCGCCGCGTTCGCCGGGGAGGACCCGGGCCAGAACGCGTTCACCCCGAACACGACGCCGAGCACGGACTGGTACACCGGCCCGAGCGGAATCTGGATCACGAACATCGGCGAGTCCGACTCGGTGATGACGTTCGACATCGGCTTCGGAAACGCGTGGCCGGCGATCGTCGATCACCGTCCGGTTTCCCTCGACACGACGCTCGAGCAAGGCATGAGCCACCCGTTCTCCGCGGCCGCGGTCGACCTGGACGGCGACCCGACGACCTACGTGTGGTCGGTGAACGGGGGCATAGTCGCCTCGGGGGCCGACTCAACGTTTCTGTATGTCCCAGGCGCGGCCGGGACGACCGACACGATCACGATCGCCGCGCACGACGGGGAGCTCGGGGACACGCTCTCCTGGAGGGTCTTCGTGGATGTGAGCACCGGCGCCGCCTCGGGCGCGCCGCGCGCGCTCCCGTCCCTCGCGGCGGCGCCGACGCCGTTCAACGCGACGCTCGCCGTGCGGGCGGAGGTCCCGGCGGGAGAGGCGCGCCTCGCGGTCTACGATCTCACCGGGCGCCTGGTCGACGTGCTCGCGGAAGGACCGCATGCCGGCGGCGCGATCCTCGCGACCTGGAACGGGCGGAGCGCGAACGGCCGCGACGTTCCTTCGGGTGTGTACTTCCTCCGTCTCGAGACCGTTGAGGGGACGCTGACCGAGAAGGTCGTTCTTCTGCGATAGGGCCGGCGGCCGACGGCGTTCTCGGCAGGACGGCCGCAAGAACAGGCCGAGAGACCTCGTGAGCACCGTGTTGAGCCAGAATCAGGACGGCGTGCCCGGGTCCTCCAGAAGATCCTCCTCGTGCGCTGAGGAGTCCGAACGGTGCGCTCCTTTGCGAGGCCGGATCCCGGCGATCCCCGCTTCCTCGTCGATGAGTGGGAGCCGGCGTACCTCGGGCTTCTTCGGAGCGGGCGGTTGGGCCGTCTGGTCGAGGAGGCGCGCAAGGAGCTCCGCGCGTGCCGCGCCTGCCCGAGGGAGTGCGGGGCGGACCGTCTCGCCGGGGAGACCGGGGTCTGCCGCACCGCGGGCCCGGCGGTCGTCTCGAGCGCGTTCCCCCACTTCGGCGAGGAGTCGGTTCTCGTCGGGCGCGGAGGATCCGGGACGATCTTCTTCGGCTTCTGCAACCTCCGCTGCGTCTTCTGCCAGAACGCCGACATCTCCCAGCGCGGAGAGGGGGACCTCCTCGAGCCGAGCGGGATCGCCGCGCTCATGCTCCGCCTCCAGGCGGCGGGGTGCGCCAACATCAACCTCGTCTCGCCCGGGCACGTCGTCCCCCAGGCGATCGAGGCGGTCGCGATCGCCGCGCGCGCGGGGCTTCGCCTCCCGATCGTCTACAACACGAACGGCTACGACTCGATCC
>JBDRFQ010000028.1:0-3505 GCA_043818685.1 Candidatus Eiseniibacteriota bacterium | reverse complement strand
CGGGGTGCCGGTCGTCGCCGGGCGTCTCCGGGGGCTCAGGGAGCGATTCGAGGAGGACGAGCTCCTCTTCTTCGAGCCGGACGACGAGGAAGATCTCGCCCGTGTGCTCCGGGACGCGATGCGGTTCCCGGAGCGCGCGCGAGCGGTCCGGGAGAGGGGAATCGAGGCGCTCATCCTTCGTTCCGGGGAGGAGAAGAGGCGGTATCTCTCGCTCGCAGAGAACCTTGGACGGGTCTGATCCTCGCCGGACGGCCGGAGGCCTCCCCGCGCCCCGACACACGTAACCTACTCAGTTTCATAGAATTATGAATTGACGCCCCGAGGTCTTTTTGGTAAGATTACAGCGAAATCGAGCGTCGTGTCCCCCACCGGCGAACCTAAGGAAACGAGAATGTGGTTCCTCAAGGGAACTTGTCTTCTCATAACTGCTCTCTTGACGATCGCGACGGTGTTCATGGCTCTCGTAGGTTGCGGCGCGGACTGTAACGACCCCTGCGGCTTGGGGGTCCCGAGAGGGGCGCTCCGGGTGTCGTCGGACCCCGCGGGCGCCCTGATCGTTCTGGACGGCAGCGGCACGGGAAGAACGACCGACGTGATCCTGACGGATGTCCGCCAAGGGCCTCACACGGTTCAAGTGAGCCTGGAGGGGTACAAGGCGTTTCCGGAAACGGTTCACGTCGACGTGGTCGCCGGGGACACCGTCGATGTGTCGTTCGCGATGACGCTCTCCGGGAGGGGTGGGATCGCGGTCTTCTCCGATCCGCCCGGCGCGTCGATCTTCCTGGACGGCATCGGAAGGCAGAGGACGACGCCCGACACCCTCGAGCAGGTCCCGGAAGGGACCCACGTGGTCCGCGTCTTCCTCGATGGCTATCGATCTTCACCGGAATCGCTTCTGGTCACTGTCCTGGAGGACTCGATCACGAGCGCCCCGTTCGCGCTGAACCTGCGCCAAATTGTTCTCGTCGAGCACTTCTCGAACACCGGCTGCGGTCCGTGTCCTCTGGTCGAGGAGAACCTGGAACTCGCCGTCTCCCAGCTCGGGCACGGGGTGGTCGTAACGATCGGGAACCACCTGAACTTCCCGGAGCCGTTCGACGTCTTCTATGTGGCTAACCCCGCTCAGCTCGATCAGCGCGCCCGAGCGTTCAATGCCTATATCCTGCCCCACATGCGGATCAACGGGGTTGAGTTCAAGGACGCCGCCGACTACGACGCGCTTCTGGCTGCGATCGCCGCGGCTGCGGAGTCGGAGCCTCACTTCCGCATCGACGTGAGCGCGGCCGCCGCGGCCGATTCGTTCGTTGTTTCCGGGACCGTCGAGAAGATCCTCGGAACGGCCGAGGGGGACGAGGCCCTCCTCGCCGTGATCATCGAGACGGACATCTACTATGAAGCGTCCAATGGCCAAACCCACTTCGACGACATCGTGCGCCGGTTCCTCCCCGGGACGAACGGCATGCCCCTGTCGCTCGGCGTGGAAGAGCCGTACGAATTTCGTTTTGCGGAAGCTCTGTCGAGCGGGTGGAACGCGGAAAACCTCGAGGCGGTGGTTTTCGTGGAATCCGGTTCCACCCGCAAGGTTTATCAGGCAGGAAGTACGCGCACACTCGGCAAGCCTTAAGGCGGAAAGGAAGGAAGGTCGGAGATGAAGCGCGCTGCGGCACTGGTTCTCGCCATTCTCATCCCCGCGAGCGTTCTCGCGGTCAACTTCACGTACGTTCCCCAGGATCCGGTCAAGCGGAACAACCTCGGGGTCCAGATCAAGCTTAAGATCAACCTCAAGAACCTCGAGCCGACAGCAGAGGACTTCACCATCATCCGTGAACAGGACCTGACCTCCGACTTCTGGACATCGTCGATCTGTCTGAACCAGAACTGCTTCGCGCCGTTTATGGACACGGTGGTGGTGACCGTACAGCCTGGCGTGACCGACACCGTGAAGCTCTACGTCAACACCACGACGGAGCACGGGAGCGCGAATGCCCTCATGCGGGCGATTCCGGTGAACGATCCGGGGAACGAGAAATCACAGGTGGTTGCCGCGATCACGAACGGAGTGGACGTGCTGGTGGTGGACGACGACGGGGGGGAGGCGTATCACACCTACTACACCGACGCCCTCCCGGCCGGCACGGTCCACGGCCGCTGGCCGCGCGTCGCCGAAGCCCCGACATCGACCGACCTCAACCAGTTCGGCGAGGTGGTCTGGTTCACCGGCGAGGCGAGCCCGAGCCTCGATTCGGACGACCGGACCGCGCTCACGGGCTTCCTGACCGGCGGCGGCAAGCTCCTTCTTTCGGGCCAGAACATCGCCTACTCGCTCTGCGATCCGGCGAGCGCGGAGTACTCCGCAGGCGCGTGCTCCTTCGTGACCGGTTACCTGCGCGCGACATACGGCGCGAACAACAGCGGCTCGACGAACGTCGTCGGCTCGAGCCGCGACCCGATCGGCGGGGGGCTCTCCTTCTCGATCGCCGGAGGCGCGGGGAACCAGTCCAGCCCCGACGGCGTGGCCCCGAACGGCGGGTACGAGGCGCTCCAGTACGACGGAACGGCGCACTCCGCCGCGGTCCACTCCTTCTCCGGCAACCAGCGCGTGGTTTACTTCGCGTTCGGCCTCGAGGGGATCACCAGCCTCTCGACGCGCCAGACGATCATGGAGCGCGTGTTCGACTACTTCACCGCCACGGTCGGCGTCGCGGACGCCGGGGTTCCCCGTCCCGAGATTCTCTCCGCGAACCGTCCCAACCCGTTCAACCCGAGCACGAGCCTGACCGTGCGGCTCGACAGGGCCGAGACGGGGAGCGTCTCGGTCTTCGACGCGGGCGGCCGTCACGTGCGGACGCTCGCCGACGGGCTTCTCGCCGCGGGCGAGACGGAGCTCGTCTGGCACGGGACCGACGACGGCGGGAATCCGGTTCGGAGCGGCGTCTACTTTGTCCGCGTCGAAGCGGGCGAGCGGGCCCTGACCCGCAAGGTCTCGCTCGTTCGATAGCGGTTCTCGATTGATCTTGCCCCTCGGCTTCCCCGGGAGATACGGTGCGGCTTGAAAGGAGCCGCGCCCTGCTCGTGCGGAGCCGGACCGGCGATGCCGGCTGGAGGATGTGACCTCATGAGACGTGCGATTCAAGCGGCCGTTCTTCTCGTCTTTCTCTTCTCTCTCCCCTGCCTTTCCGGGCGGGCCGCCGCAGAGGGGAGCGGGGTCGTCATGGGAGGCGCCGGGCCCGACTTCACGCTCGAGAACATCGAGGGGAAGTCGATCAACCTGGCGAAGACGCTCGAGAAGGGACCGGTCATCCTCGACTTCTGGGCCCTCTGGTGCAAGCCGTGTCTCCAGGCGCTTCCCGGGACCGACGAAATCGCCCGGCGCTACAAGGAGAAGGGCCTCACCGTTCTCACGATCAACACGGACTCCCCGCGCTCGCTCGCGAAGGTCCGTTCATACGTGAAGAGCAAGGGCTTCTCGTTCGAGGTGCTGCTCGATTCGAACAACCAGATGCAG
>JBDRFQ010000027.1:0-16047 GCA_043818685.1 Candidatus Eiseniibacteriota bacterium | reverse complement strand
CGTTTCCCCCTCGACCGCTAGCGGATGACGACGAAACGCCCGACCTTCTCGCCGACCGGGGATTCGATGTGGTAGACGTACACGCCGCTCACCACTTCCTGGTTGTTGCGAGAAACCAGGTTCCAGTAGGTCATATCGTTGCTCGGGCTGAGATCATACCGGTGCTCGATCGTCTGCACAAGATCCCCGCCGATGGAGTAGATCCGGATCGTGGCCTCCTCCGGGAGGTTGACGAAGTAGATCTTCCGGCCGGTCGCGTTCCCGCCGAGGGGATGGCTCGGATCGGTCCAGGTCTCCTCGTCCCAGTCCGCGTTCTCCTTGTACGGATTCGGGACAACGTGGACGTTCTTGACGTCCGTGCGGGTCTTCCTCGAGAGAACCTCGCCCGTCGTCGGATCGACGTCGTACACATCGACCGCGTCGTCTAGGCTTCGCGTCGGGTTGAACCGCGGGTAAACGAGCGTGCGGGACTGCGAGTACTTCCCGTACTCCGGCTGGATCCCCTCGCGCGGGTCGCCGTGGTCGTAGGCGGTGACCGCGTACCAGTAGGCGAAGCCGTTCTTCACGTCGCGCGTGTCGATGTAGCGGTACTTGCCGATTCCCTGCGCTCCGGTGTCGAAGTCGGAAAGCTCCCCCTTGTCGATGTCCGAGATGAGGAACCAGTCCTCGTCCCGCGGCTCCGCGGCCTCCCTGCGCCACCCGACCGCCTTCCAGACCTGGTACCCCTGGAAGTCGAACTTCTGGCTGAGGGGATCGGGGGTGAGCTCGGAGAAGTCGTCCCACTCGATCGTCACCCGGTGGTCCCCGGGAATCACCATCTGGTTGGGCGGCGGGGGCGCCGACGCCGCGGTCCACCCGCGGTTGAAGATCCGCTGGGCGGCGATCGCGTTCGACATCATGTAGAGGCGCACCTCCTCCGCGTTGTTCCGATCGTAGGTTCCGGGGTCGAGGACCACGAACGCCGACTGGAAGGTGAGCTTGTCCCCCGGCCTGAGCTCGAGGAAAGGCCCCGCGGAAACGAGCATCCGGTAGTCGTCCGGACGGTCTTCCGGCGGGTCGATGTGCTGGAGCCAGCGGTTCCCCACACGGTTGTCGCCGCGCATGTAGCGGTAGCGCTCCCTGTCGTGCTCGGGATCCTCGTCGCCCCCCGACCACGACCGGTAGGCGTGAATCTCGACCTTCTCCGGGGCGTACACCCCCGTCGAGTCCACCGTATGGCCGAGGAACATCACGCCGAAGAGACCGTCCGCAAGGTCTCCGTCGTCCCCCCCCTCGGCGTCGCGCATGTACCCCACATCGAGGCTCAACTCCTCCGACGGCCGCCCGGGCACGATCAGGGTCGTGTCCTGATGAATGAAGTTGGAGAGGTCGTCGAGATAGATGCTGTTCGTGATCTGCGCGTTCCCGATGTCCGAGTCGACCATGAATCCCACGTACACGTCCTGAAACGTCCGCAGCGAGATGTTCTCGACCTCGAACTGGATTCCCACGAAGTCGTCCCAGTTCCGCCCCACCCACTGATAGCTCTCCTGGGTCACCTTCAATCCGAGGGGGAAATGGAGGTAGTTCGGGTCGGCGATGAACTGGTTCCGCACCGTGGAGGTGTCGTAGAAGATGCAGCGGTACATCTGCTGGCCGATGGCGTAGTGGTCCTCGTCGATGCGCGTGTCGTTCCACGGGTCGTTGTTGATCCCGTCGATCGGGTCCTCGTCGATCGATCCGTCCCCGTCGTCGTCGACGTTCCGCGAGCCGCCCGGCCTCCCCTCCCAGGTCTCGTAGATCGTCTCGACCGGGTTGAAGATGTCCGGTCGGTACTCCCACTGATAGACAGCCGCGGAGACGAGCGTGTCCTCGACGCTCGGGTTGTCGAGCCTGGGCACCACGCCGCCGACCCAGATGCCGGCCGCCCATAGGTACTCGTGACCGCTCCCCGGCGGCCACTGTCCCGAGGGCGCCTGGTTGTAGGTCAGCTGGCCCGCCGTGCCGAAGATGCCGAAGTTCGACACGTGAAGGACGAGCTTGCCCACGTTGTGATACGTCGCGCCGAAGTTCGGAACCTGGTGGACCGGCGGCGCCGTCCGGCCCTGGATCTCCGTCTGCTCCGCCGTCGGCCTCGCAAGAGCGATTCCGGCGAGCCCCGCGGAGAGGAGAAGGATCCCCGAGATCCGAATCGCCGCCGGAAGCCCGAGCGCCCCCCCGCCGCGACCCTTCTGGCTCTTTCCACGAACCCCCGTCATTGTCATTCCCCCGGTTCTCGCGTTGGGAGGACTACCAGTCGAACATGATGCCGACCTTCACGCGCCGCTTCGGATCGAGCACGCGCGGGTCGCCCAGGCTGACGTATTGGTTGCCGGCGGACGCGTTCACGTCGTTCAGGTTGTACGCACCGCCGATCTGCCCCGTTTCGGTGTAGTAGACCGTGTGGAGCCCGTCGTTGGTGGGCCAGTCTCCGGGATTCAGGTCCCGGATGTTCTCGCGGTTCAGGACGTTGTTCGCTTCCACGAAGAGACGGAACTCCTGGCCGTAGACGCTGTAGAGCTTGTTCGCCCGGATGTCGAGGCGCGACTCGTCCGGGAGGCGACCCGAGTTCATCTCGTCCGCATCGAGGCTTCTCTGCTGATAGCGCCGGGGTGTGAACGGGGAGCCTGTCTCGTACATGTAGTCCATCGAGAACTCCCAAACGCCCGGGTCGGTGAGGATCAGGTTGCCCACGACCGCGTGGGTCCTGTCCCAGTTCAGGGGGTTCTCGGTGAGCGGTTTCCGGTCGAGGACCCCCGTCCCCACGAGGGCCTGCGAGTTCTCGTCGGAGAAGGTGCCCGTCGCCCGCGCGAGCGTGTACACGATGCTCCCGCCGAACTTGTTCGAGAGCCGGCGGTTCAGCTTGAACTCGAGCCCCTTGACCGTTCCGTACGCCTGGTTCACGTACCCGATCGGCGCCTGGTTGCCGAAGCTCGCGAGGCTGCCGTTCGTGATCTCGTCCGTGTCGATCCAGCCGAAGATGTCCTTGAAGAAGACAGTCATGTCGAGGTTGAGGTTCCGGGTGAGCTGGTGATCGACGCCGAGCTCATAGCTGATCGTCTTCTCCGGCTCGAGGAAGATGTTCCCGTACGTTCCCCCGTCCTGCTCGATCTGCTGGCCGATCCCCTTGTACATCCGCTCGAACACGGGCAGCTGGTAGAACCGGCCGTAGTGGAAGTGGAGCACGTCGCGGTCCGAGATCGGATACGCCATCCCGAGGCGCGGGCTCGCCTGCATCTTGAGGCGCGAGAGGAGCGAAATGTCCTGGGGGGCAAGGAACGTCGAGGCGCGGAACTCGTTGCCGATCCTGCTCGCGCGGGCCCCCGGGTCGTAGAAGTCGAAACGGAGGCCGGCGCTCAGGACCATCCCCTCGTACTGGAGCTTGTCCTGGACGTACGCCGCGCCGCCCCAGGAGTACACGTTGTACCGGTCCGGCCACGGGCCCTCCGGCCGGTTCGAGTCGGGGAACGTCGCCTCGAACATCTGGAGATCGTAGTACTCCAGCTCGATTCCGGTCTTCATGCGGTGGCGGGTCGTCACCTGGCTGGTGATGTCGGACCTCACCGTGTATCGCCTCGTCCGGTAGTCCTGGTAGTGGGGGTAGTCGCCCTGCACCACGAAGTAGCGGTTCGCCGGGTCGATGTACTCGTCGCTGTTGTACGTGGGGATGTACTCCCGCGTCTCCTTGTGCCCGACGCGCTCCAGATAGCTGGTCGAGAAGCGGCTCATCTTGAACGTGTAGAAGGTCTCGGGCGAGAGGGTGTGCGTCCAGGAGACCTTCGTCTGCGTGTCCTCGGTGATGAATCGCGGCAAGTGGTCCGGTCCGGAGAAGAACACGTAGGTCGTGTCGAGCGGCTCGTACCACCAGCGCTTCGCCGCCTCCGACCACCACCCGACGCGGCTGTACGGATGGTAGTACTGGTCCTGAAGGGCGCGCGTGTAGAGGCCCTCGGTGGACAGCTTCATCTCCGGGGAGAAGTAGTAGGTGAGCTTCCCCTGGCCCCTGTACTGGTTGTACATGCGGTCTTGGAACCGAACTCCGTAGATCTCGTGCTTGTTGTACTCCTTCTCCGGCTTGAGATAGGTGTCGCTGAAGTTCAGCTCCCCCGAGAGGTGGAACCGGAGGTCCTTCGAGACGAGCGGGCCTCCCACCGCGAAGGCGATGTCGTCGGCGTTGTAGTAAGTCTTGTCCGGCGCGCCGAAGTCGTCGGTCATGTACTTCACCAGCCCCGAGAACTTCCGCCCGCCCTCCGCGGTCTGGATGTTCACGATCCCCGACTGGGCGTTCCCGAACTCGGCGTCGAAGCCGCCTGAGAGGAGCTGGATGTTCTCCAAGGACGCGAACGAAACATCGAGCGTGTTCTGACCGACGAACGGGTCGGTCACGGGCATTCCGTCGACGAAGTACTTCACCTCGTCCGCGCGCCCGCCGCGCACGTGAAGACGGCCCTGGCCGTCGATGGTCACGCCGGGCTGCTTCGCGAGCGCGTCGGTCACCGTGTTGATCGCGCGGATCTTGAACTCTTCCTTGTCGATCTTGTACTCCGTTTTCGTCTGCTCGGTAACGTCCATCTCTTCCTCCGCGCCGATCCGGATCACGTCCATCTCGGTCGCGGTTTCTGAGAGCTCGGCGAAGATGGTCGTCACCTGCCCCGGAACGACGGCGACTCCCTCGAACCTCTGAGGCATGTATCCCATCATCTGAACGGTCACCGTGTACGTTCCCGCGGGGATCTTGTAGATCGTGAAGGTGCCGTTTTGCTGACTGATCCCTCCCGTGGTGGTTCCTTGGATGAGCACATCCGCCCAGGCGATCGGCTTGCCGGTCTCCGCTTCGCGAACCTGTCCGGAGAGCGTTCCCGTTTGGCCCTCCTGCGCGAGAGCCGATCCGAAAGCGAAGAAGAAGGCGAGCGCGAGGAGGAGGGATGCGGCAGTGCCGGAATTCCAGTTGGAGAACATGTTCACCTCTCCTTTGCGGCGACGCCGGATACCCGAAAGCGCGCTGTTTCGCACCAGGCCCAATGTACCCAAGTGGTCCGGAGGTGTCAAGCCCTAACCCATGACGATATTTGAGGCTAGCTCGGCCGCGAGGGTCGGCCTGGGGAGGGGGGGCGATCTTCCGCATCCGGCCCGGTTCCCCCGTCGTGCAGGTGGCAGGTCGTGACCCGGCCGGGGGCCGGGGAAACCGCGCGGGGCACGTCGGTTCGGCACCTCTCTCCGGCCCGCGGACAGCGCGGGTGAAAGGGACATCCGGGGGGGATCCTCATCGAAGAGGGGATCTCTCCGGAAAGGAGAAGGGTCCGCCCGCGCGTGAGAGGATCCCGAGAGGGGGAGGCGGAGAGGAGCGCCTCGGTGTACGGATGAAGCGGAGCGCGAAACACCTCTCCGGTCGAGCCCTCCTCCACGATCCGCCCGAGATAGAGGACGGCGACCCGCCCGGCGAGGTGCCTCACGATTGCAAGGTTATGCGTAATAATAAGATACGAGAGACGAAGCCTCTCCTGAAGGGCGAGAAGGAGGTTCACGATCTGCGCCTGATTCGACACATCGAGGGCCGAGACCGGCTCGTCAGCAACGATGAACCGCGGCGATAGAGAAAGCGCGCGCGCGATGCAGATCCTCTGGCGCTGGCCCGCGCTGAACTCGTGCGGGTAGCGCCCGCCGTCCGAGCCCCGCAGGCCGACCATGTCGAGGAGGGAGGCGGCCCGCTCCCCCGCCTCCCTCCCCCGAGCGATCCCGTGAACCTCGAGGACCTCCCGGATCGCCCCGCCCACCTGCATCCGCGGGTTCAGCGACCCGAACGGATCCTGGAACACGATCTGCATTCGGCGGCGAAGGGGGCGGAGCTCCTCTGCCGACAGGGCGCCGAGATCGCGCCCCTCGAAGCGGACCTCGCCCGCCGTCGGTTCCTCCAGGCGGAGGACCGTGCGCCCGATCGTGCTCTTCCCCGACCCGCTCTCGCCGACGAGCGCCAAGGTCCCCCCGCTCTCGACCGAGAAGGAGACGCCGTCCACCGCCTTCACGCTCCCCCGCACCCGGCCGAGGAGACCGCCGGAGAGGGGATACTCCTTCCGGAGCCCGCGCACCGCGAGGAGGGACGTTTCCGCCGTCATCTCCGCCTCCCCTCCGCCAGAAAACAGCGGACCGAGTCCTCGAAAGGGGGATGTCCCTCGCGGCATCTCTCCTCGGCGATCGGACAGCGGGGGTGGAAACGGCAGCCGGCCGGGTACGCGTTCGCGTCGGGGACGCTCCCCTCGATCGGCCGGAGGGGCTCCATCCCGCCGTCCGCGCGGGGAGCGGAGCGGAGAAGGGCGCGGGTGTACGGGTGGCGCGGGTCCCGGAGCACGGAGACCACATCGCCTTCCTCGACGATTTCTCCCGCGTACATCACCGCGACCCGGTCCGCCGCCTCCGCCACCACCCCGAGATCGTGGGTGATGAAGAGAACGGCCATCTGCAGGCGCTCCTTCAGATCTAAAAGAAGCCTGAGGATCTGCGCCTGGATCGTGACGTCGAGCGCCGTCGTCGGTTCGTCCGCGATGAGAAGCGCCGGGCGGCAGGCGAGCGCGATCGCGAGGAGCACCCTCTGCCTCATCCCGCCCGAAAGACGATGCGGATGGTCCGCCGCGCGCGCCTCCGGATCCGGAATGCCGACGAGCCTGAGCATCTCGATCGCCGCCTCGCGGGCCGCCGCCCGCCGCATGCGGCGGTGGTAGCGGAACACCTCCTCGATCTGCGAGCCGCAGGTGAGAACGGGGTTCAGGGAGGTCATCGGCTCCTGAAAGACCATGGAGACCGCGTTCCCGCGGATCCTGCGCATCTCCTCGCGGCCGAGCCGGAGGAGATCGCGCCCGCGAAAGCGGATCGCCCCGCCGACGATCCTGCCCGGGGGCTCCGGAAGCAGGCGAAGGACCGAGAGGGCGGTGACGCTCTTCCCGCACCCGGACTCGCCGACGAGGCCGACGACCTCCCCCTCGCGCACGCGGAGGGAGACCGCGTCGACGGCGCGGGCGGCCGCCCCGTCGCCCACGAAGTGAACCCGAAGGTCCTCAATCTCGAGAAGGGGGGCCTTCTCCATCCGTCCCACCCTCCCAAACGAGCCGCGGCCGGCGGGAGGCGAGGCTCTCGTTCACGCGGCGGACCGGGGTGTCGTGCGGGGCGCCGCGAACGAGACCGGGGTCCTTCTCGATCTCCTCCGCGATCCGGAGCATCGCCCCGGCGAACCGCTCGATCGACTCGCGGCTCTCGGTTTCCGTCGGCTCGATCATGAGCGCTTCTTTCACGATGAGGGGGAAGGAGATCGTCGGCGCGTAGAAACCGAAATCGAGAAGCCGTTTGCCGATGTCCATGGCGCGAACGCCCGCGTCCTTGAAGCGGGCCGCGGAGGAGACGAACTCGTGCATCGCGGTCCTCTTGTACGGGACCGGGTACGCCTTCTCGATCAGCGAGCGGAGGTAGTTGGCGCCCAGGATCGCGTTGTCGGTCGCCTCGCGGAGGCCGGGTCCGCCGAGGTGGCGGATGTAGGCGTAGGCCCGGACGAGGACGGCAAAGTTCCCGTGGTAGGAGTGCACCGGACCGATCGAGTCGAGGAAGTCGTGCCTCAGCGCGAAGCGGTCTCCGTCGCGGACCGGCCGCGGCGTCGGAAGGAACGGCCGGAGGTGCTCCTTCACGCCGACCGGACCCGCGCCGGGGCCGCCCCCTCCGTGCGGCGTCGAAAAGGTCTTGTGTAGGTTCGCGTGCATGACGTCGAACCCGACGTCGCCGGGCCGGACAACGCCGAGAAGCGCGTTCAGGTTCGCGCCGTCGAGGTACATCTGCGCCCCGGCGCCGTGCACGATCTCCATGACGCGCGGAAGCCGCGACTCGAAGAGCCCGAGCGTGTTCGGGAGCGTGAGCATGAGGGCCGCGGTCCCTCCGTCCACGATCGAGGCGAGCTCGTCGAGCGATATCTCCCCTCTCTGGTCGCTCCGCACCTCGACCGGCTCGAGGCCGAGACGGCGAACCGAGGCGGGGTTCGTCCCGTGCGCGGAGTCGGGGAGGACCACCTTCCTTCGATCCTCGCCCCTCTTGCGGAAGTACGCCTCGATGAGCGAGAGGCCGGTGAACTCCCCGTGCGCGCCGGCGGCCGGCTGCAGCGTGAACGCGTCCATGCCGGTGATCGCGGAGAGCGCCTCCTCGAGCGACACGAGAAGCTCGAGAGCCCCCTGCACGAGCGGCGCGGGGAGCATCGGGTGGAGCCCTGCGAAGAGGGGATCCGCCGCGATCCTCTCGTTTAGTTTCGGGTTGTACTTCATCGTGCAGGAGCCGAGCGGATAGAAGTCCTTCTCGACGTGGTGGTTCCGGCGCGCGAGCCGCTCGTAGTGGCGGGCGAGCTCGAGCTCCGGAACCTCGGGGAGGCGGAGGGGGTCCTGCCGCCGCATTCTCTCGGGGATCGACGCGAGGATCTCCTCTTCGGAAGCCTCCGGCGCGGGGAGATGCTCCGCCCCGCGGCCGGTCTTTTCCAGCTCGAAGATCACGGGGTTAACCATCAGACGCCGCCCCCTTCCCCCCCCCCGCCGGCGAACCCGCGGACCAGGCCGGCGTAGCGGCGGATCGACTCGCGGCTCGTCTTCTCGGTGACGGCGACCAGGTGGCAGCCGGCGAGCTCCGGATACGCTTCCTCGAGGGGAATCCCGGGGACGATCCGGTTCTCGACGAGATGGGAGACGAGGCCGCGCTTCAGCGATTCCTCCGGAAAGCGAACGACGAACTCGCGGAAGAAGGGCCCCTCGAACGGGAGCGAGGCGCCCGCCTCGCAAAGGAGCCTTCGGAGCTCGAGGGCCCGCTCCTGAGTGAGGAGCGCCGCGCGGCGGAGCCCCTTCGCGCCGAGCGCGGAGAGATGGACCGCGGCGGCGAGCGCCACGAGCCCCTGGTTCGTGCAGATGTTGGAGGTCGCCTTGTCCCGCCGGATGTGCTGCTCGCGCGTCTGGAGCGTCAGCGTGAACGCCCGCTCCCCGTTCGCGTCCTCGGTCATCCCGCTGAGCCTCCCCGGCATCCGCCGGAGAAACCCCTCCCGCGCCGCGAACAGCCCGAGAAGAGGGCCGCCGAAGCTCGGAGCCGAGCCGATCCCCTGCCCCTCGCCAACCGCGATGTCCGCCCCCGCCTCCGCGGGCGTCCTGACGATCGCGAGGCTCACCGGATCGAAGACCTGGATGAAGAGCGCGCCCGCCTCGTGGGCGATCCGCCCCGCCTCCTCGGCCTCCTCAAGAAGTCCGAACGTGTTCGGGCTCTGGAGGACGACGGCCGCCGTCCGCTCGGAGACCAGGTGCTTGAGTCTTGAAAGATCCGCTGTCCCCTCCGGCCCGATCGGGAACTCCCGGAGCCGGAGGCCGGAGACCGCCAGGTGCGCGCAGAGGACCCCGCGGAAGCGGGGGTGGACGGCCCTCGAGAGGAGCACCTCGCCCCGGCCGGCGCGCTCCCCGGACGCCATCCAGACCGCCTCGACGAGTGCGGTCGCCCCGTCGTAGAGGGAGGCGTTCACCAGAGGCATCCCGGTGAGCCTCGCGACGAGCGACTGGAACTCGAAGATGATCTGAAGTGTCCCCTGGCTCACCTCGGCCTGATAGGGGGTGTAGGCGCTGTAGAACTCGGGGCGCGAGGTGGTCGCGCCGACGAGGGCGGGGACGTAGTGATCGTAGATCCCTCCCCCCAGGAAGGAGTCGCAGGCGGCCGCGCCGGCGTTCTTCCGGGCCAGCCTCCCGAGCTCCTCCTCGGTCTCTTTCTGCGAGAGGGGGGGCGGGACCGGAAGCGTTCCCTCGAAGCGGAGAGACCGCGGGATCTCGCCGAGCAGATCTTCCACGCTCCTAACGCCGATCGACCGGAGCATCTTCTCCCGGTCGTCGTCCGTGTGCGGCACGTAGCTCATCGAAAACTCCGATTGCGCCCCCGGCCGGCGGCGGGCCGGGCCGGACTCGTGTCGTGTCCCAGAAGTACCTTGTCAATCTGGGTGAGCAATCGTGGCTCCCGGCAAGGCGCGACGACGACGACGTATCAAGGAGATACGCCGAGGAGGAGCAACAGAGCCGGGGGCCGCGAGGGCCCGCCAGAGGGGAAGATACTTCTGGGACACGACACTATGCCTCCCTGGACTCCTCGAGCGTGTTCTTGTAGTCGGCGGCGGAGAGGAGGTCGTCGAGCTCGGACGGGTCCTCGATCGACAGCTTGAACATCCATCCGTCGCCGTACGGATCCCGGTTCACCCGATCCGGCTCGTCCGCGAGCGCCTCGTTCACCTCCACGACCTCCCCCCCCACGGGAGCGAAGAGATCGGCGACGGTCTTCACCGCCTCGATCGTGCCCGCCGGTTCGTTCGCGCGCACCCTCTCCCCCAGCCCGGGGAACTCGACGAAAACGATGTCGCCGAGCTCGGACTGCGCGTAGTCGGTGATGCCGACCGTCGCCACCTTCCCCTCGACGAAGACCCACTCGTGCTCCCTGGTGTATTTCAGGTCCACAGGAACGTTCACTGCGATTCCTCCCCCTCCTCTTTCACCGAGGACGGAACGAACGGGCCCTTCTGCCGGAGGGCCTCCACCTCGCGGCCTCGAATCCGGACGGCGAAGCCGCTCTCCTCATCCGCCGCCGAGGCGTCCACGTAGCCGAGGGCGATCCCCGCGCGGAGGGTCGGCGAGAAACCGCCGCTCGTGACGGCGCCGATCTTCCTCCCCGCTCGCACGATCGGGTATCCGGCCCTCGGGATGTCGCGCGGGCCGAGCCGAAGACCGATCAGCTTTCGCCTCGCCCCGTTCTGCCTGGCGGCGGCGAGCGCCTCCTCACCGACGAAACCCGTCTCTTTTTTTCGGACGACCCAGCCGATCCCCGCCTCGTACGGGGTCGTCTCCTCGTCGATGTCGTTCCCGTAGAGACAGTAGCGCATCTCGAGCCGGAGGGAGTCGCGCGCGGCGAGGCCGACCGGAGCGATCCCCTCGCCCCGTCCCGCCTCGAGGAGCGCGTCCCAGACCCGCGGCCCCTCCTCCCACGGAACGTAGACCTCGTATCCGAGCTCGCCCGTGTATCCGGTGCGGGAGACGATCGCCTCGACCCCCGCGACCCGCCCCTGCGCCGCGCGGTAGTAGGGCAGGCGGAGAAGGGGTTCGTCCGCCACGCGGGCGAAGATCGTGCGCGCCCGCTTCCCCTGCACGGCGACCTGGCTCGTCGCGAGGCTCCGGTCGGAGACCGCCGCCCGCCCGGCGCACCGATCGAGGATCCACCGGAGGTCCTTCTCCCGGTTCGCGGCGTTCACGACGAGCATCACCTCGTCCTCGAGCTTGTAGACGAGGACATCGTCCACGATCCCCGCGCGTTCGTTGAGGAGGACCGCGTACTGAACCTCCCCCGGCTCCCGGTCGGAGATGCGGGCGGTGGTCAGGCGGTCCGCCTCCTCCTCGCGGCGGGGCCCAGTGAGGAAGATCTCGCCCATGTGGGAGACGTCGAAGAGGCCGGCCCGCTCGCGCACCGCCCTGTGCTCCTCGACGATCGAGGCGTACTGGACCGGCATCTCCCAGCCGGCGAACGGGATCATCCTTCCCCCCGCGCGCCGATGGCGCTCGTAAAGGGCGGTCCTGGACGCCTCCCGCTTCTCATTCGGCAAGAGCCCAGGACCTCCCTTCACGGGTGAAGAGCTTGCGGAGCTCCTCCCCGGTGTGCGACCCGTCCGCGCGGGCGACCTCCTCCGGCGTCCCCCGCGCGACCACGCCCCCCCCCCCGTCCCCCCCCTCCGGGCCGAGGTCGATGATCTCGTCCGCCGTCTTCACCACGTCGAGGTTGTGCTCGATCACCACGCCGGTGTTCCCGGCATCGACGAGCTTGTGCAGAACATCGAGAAGCAGGCGCACGTCCTCGAAATGGAGCCCGGTGGTGGGCTCGTCGAGGATGTAGAGCGTCCTCCCCGTGGCGCGCTTCGAAAGCTCCGCGGACAGCTTCACCCGCTGCGCCTCGCCGCCGGAGAGGGTGGGCGCCGGCTGGCCCAGGTGGATGTAGCCGAGGCCGACCTGGGAGAGGAGGTCGAGCTTCCTTCGCACAGCCGGTATATTCTCCATCAAAATCGCCGCCTCGTCCACGGTCATGTCGAGAAGGTCGGCGATCGAGTGCCCCTTGAAGCGGACCTCCATCGTCTCCCGGTTGTAACGCTTCCCCTTGCACACCTCGCACTTCACGTAGACGTCGGGGAGGAAGTGCATCTCGATCTTGATCGTCCCGTCCCCCTGGCACGCCTCGCAGCGCCCCCCCTTGACGTTGAAGCTGAACCGCCCCGGCTTGTACCCGCGGACGCGCGCCTCGGGGAGGGCGGAGTAGAGATCGCGGATCGGGGTGAAGACCCCTGTGTAGGTCGCCGGGTTCGAGCGGGGCGTGCGCCCGATCGGGGACTGGTCGATGTCGACGACCTTGTCGATCCATTGGAGACCGTCGATCCGCTCGTGCGCCCCCGGGACGTCCCTCGCCCCGTACAGGAGCCGCGCGAGCCCCTTGTAGAGGATGTCGGTGACGAGCGTGCTCTTCCCCGAGCCGGAGACCCCCGTGACGCAGACGAGCTTGCCGAGGGGGAAGCGGACGCGGAGGTTCTTGAGGTTGTTCGCTCCCGCCCCGACCACCTCGATGTGTCTTCCCGAACCGGCACGGCGGTCCTCCGGCGTGGGGATCACGCGTTCCCCGCGGAGGTAGGCGCCGGTGAGCGACCGCGGCGCCGCGGCGATCTCCTCCGGCGTCCCCTCGGCGACGATCTCCCCGCCGCGCGTCCCCGCGCCGGGACCGAGATCGACCACGTGGTCCGCCGACTCGATCGTCTCGCGGTCGTGCTCCACCACGAGCACCGTGTTTCCGAGATCGCGGAGACGGAACAGGGTGCCGAGCAGCCTCTGGTTGTCCCGCGCGTGAAGCCCGATCGAAGGCTCGTCGAGCACGTAGAGAACGCCGGTGAGGCCCGACCCGATCTGCGTCGCGAGGCGGATCCTCTGCGCCTCCCCGCCCGCGAGCGTCCACGCCGCACGGCCAAGCGTCAGGTAGGAGAGCCCGACGTCGTTCAGGAAGCGGAGCCGCTCGCGGATCTCCTTGAGAACCTGGACCCCGATCTGCCGTTCCCTTTCGGTCCAATCCATCGAATTAAGAACGGTTTCGAGCTCACGGACCGAGAGCCGCGAGAGCTCGTCGATGGTCCTGCCGTGTACCGTGACGGCGAGCGCCTCCCTCCGGAGGCGCCCCCCCTTGCACTCGGGGCAGGCGCCGACGCTCATGAACCCCTCGATCCACTGCCGGATCCCCTCGGAGGCCGTCTCTCGGTACCGGCGTTCGAGCCACGGGATCACTCCCTCGAAGGGGAGGCTCCACCTGCCGCGCCCGCTTCGCGTCGCCGCCTCCACCGTGATCTCCTCGCCGCCGCTCCCGAAAAGGAGAAGATCCCGAACCTTCTTCTGGAGCCTCCCGAACGGACGGTCGAGCGAGAAGCGGTAGTGACGGGCGAGCGCCTCGAGGATCCGCCGGTTCCACGAGCCCGGCGCCGGCCCCCAGGGGAGAATCGCCCCCTCGTTCAGGGAGCAGGCCGGGTCGGGAACCGCGAGCGCGGGATCGATCTCGCGCCTGGTGCCGAGACCGCTGCAGGCGGGGCAGGCGCCGTAGGGCGAGTTGAACGAGAAGAGGCGCGGGCTGATCTCGGAGAAGGAGAACCCGCAGGAGGAGCACGCCGCCTTTTCGGAGAAGACGAGCGCGCGCCCGTCCTCGCGGACCACCGAGACGATCCCGTCCCCCGCGGCGAGCGCCGTGGCGACGCTGTCGGCGAGACGGCCGAGCGCCTTCGGGGAGACGCGGATCCGGTCGACGACAAGGTCGACGTCGTGCTTCTTCCTCTTGTCGAGCCGGATCTCCTCATCGAGGCTCCGCTCCTCGCCGTCGACGCGAACCCGGTTGAAACCCTCCTTTCCCAGCCGCACGAAGATCTCGCGGTGCTCCCCCTTCTTTCCCCTCACGACCGGCGCGAGAATCCGCAGCCTCTCCCCCTCGGGGAGCCCCGCGATCCGGTCGACCATCTGCTGGACGGTTTGTCTCTCGATCGGCCGGCCGCAGTCGGGACAGCGGGGAGATCCGACCCGCGCGAAGAGGAGGCGGAAGTGGTCGTGGATCTCCGTGACCGTCCCGACCGTCGACCGGGGGTTCCGGGAGGCGCTCCGCTGCTCGATCGCGATCGCCGGGGAGAGCCCCTCGATCGACTCGACGTCCGGCTTCTCCATCTGGCCGAGAAACTGGCGCGCGTACGCCGACAGCGACTCGACGTAGCGGCGCTGCCCCTCGGCGTAGATCGTGTCGAACGCGAGAGAGGACTTCCCGCTCCCCGAGAGCCCCGTGATCACGACGAGCCGGTTCCGAGGCAGGTCGAGGTCGATCGATTTCAGGTTGTGCTCGGACGCTCCTCGGATGCGAATCAAGCTGAAGCTCCCGGCCTCCCTACGACGCGAGCGCCCGCGCGATGACGAGCCTCTGGATCTCGTTGGTCCCCTCGTAGATCTGGGTGATCTTCGCGTCCCGGTAGAAGCGTTCCACCGGGAACTCCCGCGTGTAGCCGTACCCGCCGAGGATCTGCACCGCCCGGTCCGCCACCCAGACGGCAATGTCGCCGGCGAAGAGCTTCGCCTGGGCCGACTCCATCGTGTGCCGGGCCTTCTTCTCCTTGAGGTAGGCGGCCTTGTAGGTGAGGAGCCGCGCCGCCTCGATGCGGGTCGACATGTCGGCGAGGTAGTTGCCGATCGTCTGGTGCTGAACGATCGGTTTCCCGCCCTGTTCCCTCTGCTTCGCGTAGACGAGCGCGGCGTCGAACGCGCCCTGGGCGATCCCCACCGCCTGCGCGGCGATCCCGATGCGGCTCTTGTCGAGCGCCTCGAACGCGATCCGCATCCCCTTCCCCTCCTCCCAGAGGAGGTTGGACGCGGGGACCTCGCAGTTCTGGAGGATGAGGCTCACCGTGTCGCTCGAACGGATGCCGAGCTTCTCCTCTTTCTTGCCGACCTCGAAGCCGGGGAATCCCTTCTCGACGAGAAACGCCGAGATCCCCTTTGCCCCTGACGCGCTCGGATCGGTCTTCGCCATGAGGATGAACAGGTCCGCGATCGACCCGTTCGTCACCCACATCTTCTCCCCGTTCAGGACGTACTTGTCCCCCTTCTTCGCCGCCGTGCAGGTGAGAGCCATCGGATCGGAGCCCGCGCCCGCCTCGGAGAGGGAATAGGCGGCGAGGATCTCGCCGGTCGCGAGCCGGGGCAGGTACTTCTTCTTCTGCTCGTCGCTGCCGTGGCAGACCACCACCGTGGCGCAGAGGCTCGTGTGCACGCTCACCAGAACGCCGAACGAGGCGTCGACCCTCGAGAGCTCCTCGATGACGATCGCCTCGGAGATGTCGTCGAGGAGGGTCCCGCCGTACTCCTCCGGAACCGTCATGCCGAGGAAGCCGAGCTCCGCGAACGCTTTCGCCTCTTCGACGGCGGGCTTCTCCTTCTCGTCGCGCTCGGTGGCGGTGGGGGCGAGCTTCGCCTCGGCGAACTCCCGCACCGTCTTCCGAATCATCGCCTGCTCTTCGGTCAAATCGAAATGCATCGCACGCACCCCCGAGGTGAAAGGACTACGACCCGTACTCGAAGAAACCGCGGCCGCTCTTCCGGCCGAGATAGCCCGCCCGGACCATCTTCTTGAGCAGCGGACAGGGACGGTACTTCGGATCGGAGAACCCGTTGTAGAGAACCTCCATGATGTCGAGGCAGACGTCGAGGCCGATGAAGTCTGCGAGCGTGAGCGGCCCCATCGGATGGTTCATGCCGAGCTTCATCACCGTGTCGATGTCCGCGGCGGTCGCCACGCCCTCCATGAGCGCGTAGATCGCCTCGTTGATCATCGGCATCAGGATGCGGTTTGCGGCGACACCTGGGTAGTCGTTCACTTCAACAGGCACCTTGCCCACTTTCTCTGAGGGCTCCTTGACGATCTGATAGGACTTGTCCGCAGTCGACATTC
>JBDRFQ010000026.1:0-4104 GCA_043818685.1 Candidatus Eiseniibacteriota bacterium | reverse complement strand
GTCCGGACGGGAACGGCGATTCGACGATGACGGTCGTGGTGACGGTCCGCGACGGGGCCGGCGCTCCTGTGGCCGGGGTTCCGGCGGGGGGTGTGGTCGTGACGCTCGCCGGGATCTCGCTGAACGGGCGGAGCATGAAGTTCTGCGCGAGCGGGACGAGCCAGCTCGTGCTCGAGTCGGCGCAGCCGACAAACGGGAGCGGGGAGGCGGTGTTCGAGGTGACGGAGGTCGGCGGTTGCGCCGATGTGACGGCGACGGCGGTCGTTCAGGGGATACCGCTCACCGGTTCGGACGTGGCGACGGTTCGGAGCCCGGACCTGACGGGGGACGGCCGGACGAACTTCCAGGACACGATCTTGTACGCGCGGATGTTGAACGCGGCCACGGGCTACTGTGGGAACCTCAACGGAAGCCCGGACGGCGCGGTGAACTTCCAGGACACGGTGAAGTACGCGCAGGCCTTGGCGGCCGCAGCGGCGTGTCCGTAGGGGAGAGGGCGCGGGTGATCGGACTCCCCGGCGTGCTTCCCCGCGCGATTGCGGGAGCGGCTTCGCCGGCGAGTCGGCACGCGGGGCTTCGGAGACGGGGATGGAGCAGGATGGGACGGGCGTCGATCCGCATCGGGCAACCCTCCATCGAGGGGGGAGGGGTGTGTATCTATTGCATTGACAATCGTTTAATGGCTGTGTTACAATACCCTGCGGTTATCGGAATCCGAGTCGGTGACCGGCTTCACCCTTAGCCGTGGCCTCGCCCGAGGTCATGAGGAGGCTCGCATGAAACGGTTGGTGCTACTGGTGGGAGGTCTGCTTCTTGCGGTGACCCCGTGTTTCGCCGAGTGGGTCGCCGTGGGGGAGGGTGCGGAGGAGCTTGCGGTCCGGGTGCTCGAATCGAATGACGAGAGGGTTGTTCTCGAGTATCTGGTCGGGGGCTTCGAGCGCACGCCTCTGGATATCGAGGGGGCGGCTTACAGCGCGATCTTCCTCGGCGAGGAAAGCAGCATCCTCGAGACGGGCTATCCCGAGCTGCCGCACGTGTGCCGGAGCGTCGTCATCCCCGACCAGGGGCGCATGGAGGTGACGGTGGTCTCGGCGGAGTTCGAGGAGATCGCCGGCATGGACGTGGCTCCCTCGAAAGGGGTGCTCGATCGCACGGTCGATCCGGCCTCAGTGCCGCACGAGTTCGGCGACGTGTACGGGCGTGACGAGTGGTATCCCCAGGACGTCGCCTGGGGCCGCGAGCCTTACATCCTCCGGGATTTCCGCGGGCTGTGCGTGGTCGTTCAGCCGTTCCAGTACAACGCGGTGTCGAGAGTGCTCCGCGTCTTCACGCGGGTCGTCGTCGAGGTCCGGGTCGCCGGTCCGGACGGGATCAACGAGCTCGTGCTCCATCATCGGGATCATATGAACGACGAGTTCTATCAGATCTACGATCGGCACTTCCTGAACTTCGAACCGACGCGGTACGTGCCGGTGGGCGAGATCGGTGAAATGCTGATCATCACCTACGACTCCTTCAATTCCGACGTCCTCCCGCTGGTCGCCTGGAAGAACCAGATGGGAGTCAAGACCACTCTGGTGAATGTCTCGACAATCGGCAACAACTCGACGTCGATCAAGAACTACATCCAGAACATGTACAACACGACGAACCTCGCGTTCGTCCTTCTCGTCGGCGACGCGGCGCAGATCGCGTATCCGTCCGCGTCGGGCGGCGCCTCGGATCCGAGCTACTCGCTCCTCGCCGGCGGGGACAACTACCCGGACATCTTCGTCGGGCGCTTCTCGGCGACGAGTTCGGACCATGTCCAGACACAGGTGCAGCGCACGATCGCCTATGAGCGTGATCCGATGGAGGGGGCGGACTGGTATCACAAGGGGACGGGTGTCGCCTCGAACCAGGGGCCGGGGGACGACGGCGAGTACGACAACCAGCACATGGACAACATCAGGACCGACCTCCTGAACTTCACCTACACCGAGGTGGACCGGATCTACGACCCATCGGCCAATGCCGCCATGGTGACGGCCGCCCTGAACAACGGAAGGAGCATCGTCAACTACTGCGGCCACGGGTCGACAACGGCGTGGGGGACGACCGGCTTCTCCGTGTCGCATGTCAACGCGCTGGTGAACGACAACATGCTGCCGTTCATCTTCGACGTGGCCTGCGTGAACGGCAACTTCACCTACTCGGTCTGCTTCGCGGAGGCCTGGATGCGGGCGACTCACAACGGGGTTCCGACCGGGGCCATCGGCATCTACGCGTCGTCGATCAACCAGTCGTGGAACTCGCCGATGTGCGGGCAGGACGAGATGGTGGACCTTCTCGTCACCGAGCAGAAGCGGACCTTCGGCGGGCTTGCTTTCAACGGTTCGTGCCGCATGATGGACGAGTACGGCGCCGACGGGGTCAACATGTTCAAGACATGGCACGTGTTCGGCGATCCGTCCGTTCGCGTTCGCACCGATACGCCGGCGAGCCTGACGGTGACGCACGAGGCGACCGTCGACGCGGGGGCGACCACGTTCGCCGTCTCCGCTCCGGGCGCGTATCGCGCGCTTTGTGCGCTGTCGTACAACGGCGCCTATCTCGGCTCCGCTCTCACGAATGCGGCCGGAGACGCGACGATCATGATCGAGGGGAGCTTGCCTGAGGGCCAGGACATCACCCTGACGGTGACCTTCTTCAACCGGACTCCATACATCGCCGCGGTGCACGTGGGCCCCGGGATCGATCCGGCTCTCTCGACGATCGCGGTGAACGACAATCTGATGCTTCGTCCGGACGGGAACGGCGATTCGACGATGACGATCGTGGTGACGGTGCTTGACGGGGACGGCGATCCGGTCGCCGGGATCCCGGCGGGTGAGATCGTCGTCACGGTTTCAGGGGTTTCGTCTCTCGGCAAGGACGTTGTCTTCTGCGCGACCCGGACCGAGGTGGCGGAGTTCGTCTCAACGGATGCGACGAACGCGAGCGGCGAGGCTGTGTTCGAGATCGAGGAGGTCGGCGGTTGCGGGGACGTGACGGCGACGGCCGAGGTTCAGGGGACGCCGCTGGCGAACGGTGATGTGGCGACGGTTCGGAGCCCGGACCTGAACGGGGACGGCCGGACGAACTTCCAGGACACGATCATGTATGCGGTGATGTTGAACGCCGGAACGGGTTACTGCGGGAACCTGAACGGGAGCCCGGACGGCATGGTGAACTTCCAGGACACGGTGAAGTACGTGCAGGCCTTGGTGGCCGCCGCGGCGTGTCCGTAAGAGAGGGGGCGAAGAGAGCATGCGTGTAATGGGGATTCTCGGCGCGCTTCTTCTCGCGAGCGCCGGAGCGGTGTGGTCGTTGAGTCCGTACGTGGAGGCGGTGGGGTTGGGTTTGGGGAAGGACGGGGCGTACGTGGAGGTGCACGTGGGGGCGAGCGGATGGGGTGCGGTTCAGGCGGTGCACGTGGACGTGGAGTACGATCCGTCGGGTTTGGAGCTTGTGGGCTTCACGGCGGGGGATTTGTTCGTGGATCCGTTGGTTTTGGGTCCGTTTGATCGTTCGGACGGGCGAGTGGCGGACGTTCAGCTGGCGAGTTTGTCGGGTGCGGTGTCACCGGGGCGTGCGGAGGTGGGGGTGTTTCGGTTCCGTGTGTTGGACGAGTCACGCGCGGGAGTGCGGGTGGTTTCGTTCGAGACGGCGGGCGGGACGTGGGAGGTGGAGACGCACATTGGATACGGGAGCGCGGTGAGCGCGGGTGCCGTGCCCTTGGCGACGCGTTTGTTGGGTAACGTGCCGAACCCGTTCAATCCGTCGACGGAGGTTCGTTTCGAGCTTTCGGGTCGGGCGTTGGTGAGCGTGGAGGTGTACGACGTGAGCGGTCGGGTGGTGCGTCGGTTGGTGGAGGGGGTGCGGGATGCGGGTGCGCACGGCGTGATGTGGGACGGGCGGAGCGAGGCGGGCGAGGAGGCGTCGTCGGGGGTGTACTTCGTTCGTTTCCGTGCGGGAGCGCACGTTGAGTCGCAGCGTGTGACGCTGGTTCGGTAGGCGTTTCGCGATACGCGGCATTCTTGGGGCGGGCTTCATCGGAGGCCCGCCCTTTCATGCTTCGGGGGC